>JAASTM010000200.1 GCA_021767325.1 Spirochaetales bacterium | reverse complement strand
TAAAGTATTTTTTTATAGCCGAATCAATACTTATGTTTTCAGCCAAAATATCTCTATAATAGCGAGCACAGAATTCCTCATACGCATGCGGCCAGTCTTTTTCGGGGGTTGATTCGCGGTAGGCCCGGGCCGCCGGGCCGTACAGCGTGTTGTACCAGTCAACAGTCAGCTCCTGGATGTAAGGGGCCCGGCCGTAGTACTGTTTCAGGTGGGGGGCATATGAATGGATCAGCTGTGAGTAGAGAAAGGAATAAAAGCCTTTGTGGGCCCGCACCGGCCTGAACTCCGGCACCAGTTCTTCAATCTGTGAAATCTCGGCGAACTGCCGGTACTCATCATCCGGGCTGAGGAAGAGTGAGTGCACTTTACGGCGGAGGCGCCGCAGGGGCGAGCGGATAAACTGGTAACGGCTGTGCTTTTTTATGAAGAGTTGATAGATTTCCCCCAGCCAAAGTGAGTCGGGGTCATCGAAACTGTTCCACAGTTTGATCAGTTCGATAAAAATGTCTGTTTCCAACTTTCCGGGAAATAGATAGGTGAGGGAGTTCTCGCGGATGTACCGGATTGCATTCTGATACAGGTTTTTATTCCAGGTGCGTACCTGTTCCTCCATATCATGGGGCGGGCGGTTGAATCTGCGGATAAACCATTCACGGTTATATTTACACAATTCGGTTGTCAGCCATCGCCAGGTAGCCGGGCAGCGTACGTAGAACTCTTTGTCCGAGAGTATCTGAAACACGCCGGTCTTCTGATTGAACTTATACTTTTCTTCCAGCAGTTTCAGATTGCCGTAATGCAAATTCGCCGGAAGTCTGAAAGGCAGGTTGTAGCGAACCACTTCGGCTGAGATATACTCTCTGTTCTGGTATTTTGCTACCGAAATACGATGATTCCCGTCTCGTACGAAGTAATAGCCGCCGTACTCGATCAGTTTGACCGGGTCGAAGATTTTTCCGGAGTCCATCAGGCTGTATATCTTGCTCCAATTGGCGCTCATCCATTTGTGCAGAGGATAAAAATTCCTCGAATAGTCATGGCTGCGGTTTTCGGTTCCGATTATTTTACGCACTTCAACCTCGCGTAATCCTATATATGATTCGCTGCCGTAGGCCGCATGGTTCAGCACAGCCTCGAGGGTGAGAACCCGCTGGTTGCGGCGGCGAAAGGGATTCAAAGAAAATAATTGGCGCTTTCCCCGGGAGCGGGCTTTCGCAAAAGCATTCAGCGCCTCAGTACGTTGATATTCTTCATACATGTGTGCATTGTACTACACATGAGACAAAGCGCCAAACTAGAGGGAGAGGGTGCGCATTGTTCGCGGTATCAAGCTAGTGCTGTAGGTTATACTACGCTCGATGGTGGGTAGATTGATGAAGTTTCCCACTAATTCTGTATTCAATCCATATTTTCCATCATCAGTTTCATACAATCTATTTTCATAGTATGTGAGAGTAATAATGATGTTATCAACCGCGCTTCTGGGAACGCCGAGTTTTTTGGCAATATCCGCTGCACGTACCGGTTTACCACAATGCAAAAGATAGTTTACAACCCGCTGCAGTACTGCCGCCCTTTTTTTTAACGCACTCATGCAGTATTTAGTATCCCAGAATTGTTTCTTTTTGCTTTAGAAGTGATTAATTTTATGTGAAGTCTTGTTTTTAAAATTACATATGTTATGATACAATTGTTATTAAACAGGAGTAGTCTGAATGCCACCGAGAATTGCGTATTCCAAAGAGCTGATTATTGAAGCTGCCGGCTTTATAGTGCGCAGCCAAGGCCTCGAAAAGCTGAATGCCCGTAGCCTGGCCAAGGAAATTGGCGGTTCAACTCAGCCGATATATCGCGTCTTTGATTCCATCGATGATGTAGTTGCTGCAGTAATAGAGAGCTATACACCATATGTGCTTACGTTCATGCTGGAAGCGAAGGATGACGAGAGTGAATTCCTTTCAATAGGTTTGGGGTATCTTCGCTTCGCCCGCGAAGAGCCGCACCTGTTCAGGTTGTTTTTTCTGAGCGGCCGCGCAGAATGGGGTTTCAATAGAGATGGAGAATTCCTGCAACCTTTGCTCGGGAAAATGCGCAGAGACTGGTATTTGAGAGATTTGAGCGATCAAACTCTACGGCAGCTTTTTCTGGATATGTTTTTGTATACTCACGGTCTGTGTACTGTGAGTCAGTTCGATACCGGTCTGGACGACCGGCAGCGTGAGCGTCAGATGCTGCATGACGTTGGAGGACAACTGATTTTCATGACTCTCATACGCGAAAAACAGCCGGAGCTTCTCAATAAATGGGAAAGGAGTTTCAAGGATGAAGATCTTAATTTTAAATGGTAGTCCAAAGGGGCCGGACAGCGTGACCATGCAGTACATTGCATACTTGCAGAAGCGCTTCACGGCCCACGAGTTCACCGTCGTACATGCCGCACAGCAGCAGTTACTATTCGAAAAGAGTGAAGCTGCCTTTGATGGAGTAATGCAAAAAGTGGACGCTGCTGATTTTCTAATATGGGCCTTTCCGCTCTATTTTTTACTGGTCCATTCTGGATACATGCGTTTCATCGAGCTCATATTCGAGCGTAATAAGGAAGCAGTTTTCAAGGACAAGTATTCTGCGGCGATTAGTACATCAATTCACTTCTATGATCATACCGCTCACAACTACATACATTCGATCAGCGATGATCTAGAAATGAACTATCTGGGCGGTATTCCAGCCCATATGGATGATCTTACCAAGACTGATGTCCGCCGGAGTCTCGATGCGCTCTTTGCAAACTGGATAGAATCAGCCCTCCATAAGCTTCCTTCAAATCCGGCCTTTGCCCCGGTACAGTATACACCGAACCAGCTGGGAGTACTGCAGTCTGCAGAAAATGCCGTAGGGCTGGATACCGATAAAAAGGTGTGTATTGTAGCCGATCTGCCTACACAACACTCAAATATTGGAGAGATGGTTAGGATGATGAGTAACTACTTTCCTTACTCACAGGTTGTAAACTTGGCACAGATTTCTATGGGACCCTGTCGAGGCTGTCTGAAATGCGGTTTTGATAATCACTGTGTATATGCGGACAGGGATGAACATAACGAGGTATATCGCTCAAAAGTACTTCCGGCAGATATAGTCATTTTTGCCGGAAGCATGGAACATAGGTATCTCTCTTCACGTTGGCAGCGCTATCTTGAAAGAAGCTTTGTCCGTACCCACCAGCCAATTCTGAAGAATAAACAGGTCGCATTTCTCATCAGCGGTCCCCTCTCTCAAAACCATACGGCCCGTGAAGTGCTCACCGCATACACCGAAACAATGGGAGGGAATCTAGTCTCGATTATCAGCGACGAGGTAACCAGCCCGATCGAACTTAGCCGGAAAATCGAACATACCGCTCGTACTCTGGCTGCTTTTTCAACGGCAAATGTGCAGAAACCGCAGTCATTTCTCGGTGTTGCCGGAATGAAGATCTTTCGTGACGAAATATTCAGCGGTTTGCGGTTTGTCTTCCAGGCCGACAATGAATTCTACCGTCATCATGGCTTGTATGACTTCCCGCACAAGCGTAAGCTGTTTAGAAGTTTAATCTCACTGATGATACTCGCGTCCAAAATACCGTTTCTCAGAAGAAAAATTCCTCACAAGATGAAGCAGATGATGCTGCGACCGTACAAGGAGATTATTGCCCAGGCCCAAGCGTGCAACGATACACTCACTTGAAGGTGCACCGTGAGCCCGCTACACATAAATTCACTCCACAAGCGGTCCTTTATCGTGTATAGTGTAGCATTATGAATACGGAAGCTGCGCGCAATGCACACCATCTGCCGATGAAAACGAAGCTGGGATTCGGAATCGGTGATCTGGGTGGAAACCTGTTTTTTACAATCATAGGGTTTTATCTCCTCTACTTCCTCACGGACGTAGCCGTACTGGCCCCGGCCCTGGCCGGAACGGCTATGATGATCGGAAAGGTGTGGGATGCGATAACCGATCCGGTTGTCGGCTATCTTTCCGACCGCACCACCAGCCGCTGGGGCCGCCGGCGCCCGTATATTTTCTACGGTGCATTCGCGCTCTGGATTGCGATGGTAGTGATGTTTTTCTATCCCCAGCTCGAGAATCAGATTCTGCTTTTTATCTGGGCGATGCTGGTATACTGCCTGTTGAATACCGCCTTTACCGTGGTCAACATTCCCTATGCGGCCCTGCTGCCGGAGCTGACCAGCGACTACCATCAGCGAACTGTCCTGGCAGGGTTCAGAATGAGTTTTGCGGTGGTCGGGACCTTTGTGGGGGCTGCTGGGGTGCTGCCGATCGTGGGAATTTTTGGGGCTGAACGCTACGGCTGGCCGCTAATGGGCTTTGTTATGGGGGCCGTCATGGCGGTAACCGCTCTGATTACCTTTGCCACTATTCGTGAGCCCTATGGGCGCCCCTCAGGAGAGGGGGTTGGCTTTTTCAAATCCTACGGGAAGGCGCTCACTACCAAAATTTTCGGTCTGGCTCTGTTTCCATACATATTTCATATGACCGGTGTTACGATAATCCAAGGCGCCTTGCTCTACTACTTTACCTATATTTACGAAGCCAAGTCGATGTTTCAGGTTGCCCTGCTGTTTCTCCTGGGCACCAGTATCCTCTTTATTCCAGTATGGGTATTCATATCTAAGCGAATCGGGAAAAAATATGCCTATAACATTGGAATGGGACTGCTGATAACAATCATTATTATCTTTTTCCTGACCGGACATCTGAATCCGGTCTGGTACAGTTTCATCCTGTTGGGAATCGCCGGTATCGGTTTTTCCACCCACTATGTGATGCCGCATTCAATTTTGCCTGATGTCGTAGAGTACGATTACGCGCATCACGGTATCCGGCGCGAAGGAGTCTTCTACAGTCTATGGACCTTCAGCTCAAAAGTGGGGCAGGCGGTGGCCATCGGAATCAACGGCTGGATTTTGAGCCTGTTCGGTTACATACCCCATGTTGAGCAAACCGAAGAAGCCATACTGGGCATCCGACTCCTGTGCGGCCCGGTCCCGAGCGTGTTCTTTGTGGCCGGCATTCTGGTATTGGCCCACTATCCGATTAACCGGGAATACTATGAAAAGCTGCAGAAGATGATTCGTGAGCGGGAGCGGGGTACCCAGCCTTTAGATGCGGAGTCTTCGGAGTAGTTTGTATGAAGCTTCAGGTTGATGGAACCCGCGGAGTACTGCGTTTTGTCCCGCCGCGGTTGAATCATCTGGTGTTGAGCCTTGCCAGAGTGCTGGCACCGGGGTATCTGAGGTATGGGCTGCATTTGAGGGTCCAGTCACCCGACAACTTCGATACTGTTCTGCAGGAATACCAACGCTTTTTTCGGAATGAGAGCAAACTCATTCTCGTGTTCCGGCACGTACATGTACACG
>JAASTM010000199.1 GCA_021767325.1 Spirochaetales bacterium | reverse complement strand
TTACCCCGTCCATACCGAGGCCCTCGAGCTCCTCTATCAGCTGTTTCTCGGCATAGGCTGTTAAACCTAAAAGTATACATGGTTCACGGTCCAATTCTTTCTCGAGGGCTCGAATCTGAATGGCAGCCTGCTTTCCATCCATCACCGGCATTTTAACATCCAGAATAACTGCATCGAAAGGGGACCGGGCCGCCAAATCAACAGCTACCTTTCCGTTGGGAGCCTCTTCTACCTCCCACCCGTTGCCGGCTAATACAGTTTTGATAAATAGGCGGTTTATTCCTTCGTCATCAGCTATCATTATTCGTGCACTCATACCACTACTATAAGAAATGAGATTCCGGTGTGCTACACCTGTACAAAAATAATATTTATTACTATTTTTGTAATATAAACAGAATACCCTTTGCGGCAGTTCTTACATATTGTATAGTAGGAGTGAAAGGAAAAAACAATGAAAACTATAGATATAACGAATGTTCGCTCAGACTTCCCGGTACTCACTACCCAGATGAAGGGCCATCCCCTGGCATATTTTGACAATGGAGCTACCGGGCTCACACCCAAGCCGGTTATCGATGCTATCGAGAACTATTACCGAAACTCATCCTGCAATATCCATCGCGGGATCTACGAGTTGAGTGAAAAAACGACAGAACTCTTTGAGGCCTGTCGAACTCATGTTGCGGCTTTCATAAATGCAGCTTCCGACGAAGAGATTGTTCTTACCCACGGAACAACCGAATCTATCAATACCGTAGCTTTCGGTTGGGGAGATACGCATATCAATGCCGGTGACGAGATCGTTATTACGGAGATGGAACATCATGCCAACCTGGTCCCCTGGCAGCAGTTGGCCCAGCGCAAATCCGCTGTCTTAAAGTTTATACCTATTGACCCCAAGGACGGGACTCTGCAGACAGATAATTTATCTGAAATCATCGGTCCGAAAACAAAGTTGGTGGCCTTCACCGCTATGTCCAACGTAACCGGTGCAGAGACTCCGGTTTCAAAGCTGGTGCAGGCGGCCCGGGCGGTTGGTGCCAAAGTCCTCATAGACGCGGCTCAATTCGCGGTTCATGACCATGTAGATGTACAGAAGCTCGATGCCGACTTTCTGGTTTTTTCAGGCCATAAACTTTACGGTCCCACCGGTATAGGCGTGTTATACGGCACGCGCGAAATCCTCGAATCCATGTCACCCTTTATCAGCGGCGGAGACATGATTCTCGATGTCAAGAAGGAGAAAACATCCTTCCGGGAGCCTCCTTACCGTCTGGAGGCCGGAACCCCGCATATTGCCGGTGCGCTGGGTCTCTCGGCGGCTATTCAGTACATCAACACCCTTGGCATGTCTGCCATCAAGGCCCGGGAGAAAGCCCTGATGGATTACGCCCTGCAGCGGTCGGAGGGAATCGGGGGAATGCGTGTATTCGGTCCGCTGGACACCGGTCGTCAGGGCTCGGTATTCTCTTTCAATATTGAGAATATCCATCCGCACGACCTGGGAACAGTGCTCAACGAGCACGGAATAGCGGTCCGCGCCGGTTTCCACTGCGCCCAACCCTATGTAGAGGCTATGGGCAGTTACGGTACCGTAAGGGCCACCTTCGCATTCTACAACACCGAGGATGAAATCGACAGGCTGTTCAAAGCGGTTACTGAGGCAATCCAGCTCTTTATTTGACCGTGAGCAAAAACAGATTGTCCATAAAAAAGAGTAGAAAATAACAGACTGCACCAGCTACTAATGGGGTGGCTATCCACCCCATTCCGATTTTACCCACCAGTTTGAAACGGATGTTCTGCATACCCCGGGCCATACCGATACCGAGAACCGACCCGACTACCGCCTGCGAACTGGAGATAGGCACCAGCGGAAGGGCCGGTAGGCCGTTACGCACAAGCCAGTCGTGTAAACCTTCTGAGGCGAAGAGGAACAGGACTAGCGCTGAGGATAAGACTACAATAAATGCAGTAATCGGCGATAACTTGAAGATATCCGACCCGACCGTCTCCATGACCCGCTTCGAGTAAGTAAAAATACCGACCGAAATCGCCAGCGCTCCCAACAGAAATAGCAATTGAACCCCTGACAAACCCCAGCCCCCGATAAAATCAACACTCGGAAAGGGGCTGATGGGGACGAAGACCCCCATCACATTACCGATATTATTGGCGCCCAGACTGTAGGCCCCGAAGGCGCCGCTGATGATCAGGGCAATGCGAGTATAGAGATCCCTGCGAAGGATGTGAATGCTGATATGCTTGATTATAAAGCGAACCAGAAAATAGAGCAGGAATCCGAAACAGGCCGCAATAATGGGGCTGGAGATCCAGCTCAGTACAATTTTGCTCAATACGGTATAGTTGAGAGCATGATCGGCGTAGATATTCCAGCCGATAATTCCGCCGACTATAGACTGACTGGTGGACACCGGAAGCCCGGCCCGCGTCATGGTAAACACACTCAAGGCAGCTGCCAGCGTCACGGTAAAGGCACCGGGCAGTGCAGTAATTGCCCCAAGACGACCCAGAGTTCCGGCCGCGCCGGCACCGGCGAACACTGCTCCGGTTATGACCGCCAGGCTGGCGATAACCGCAGCCATCGAGAAGCGTACCATCCGGGTGGCCACGGCCGTGCCGAACACATTAGCCGCATCATTGGCTCCAAGGGACCATCCTAGAAACAGTCCCCCTGAAAGAAAGATGAATAAAGATCCCACGAAATGCCTCGCTTTCCTGAAAAGGCTATACTACAGACTGCGTTTGATAGCGGCTACGGAGATACGCTCACACACAGCCTGTGACTCATCTGAGAGTTTGGCCACATAGGTGGCGAAATCGCGTATATGCATCCTCTCGGCCAGTTCGGTGACATCTTCTGATGAAAACACTTTTCGTTTAATCAACTCTTCGATTTTGTCCGCCTCGTGCTCATAAAAATAGACTTTGTGTACGAAATCATTGATGATTGAGCTGTCCTTGAAAAAAGCACGGGCAGCCTTCACGGTAAAATCGAGGGCACTTTGACTGGTCATGCTCAGTTCCTGAAAATCCCTCTTCAAGGATTCGCATATACGCGGCTTTTCGATATCTATCTGAAATACGATCTTTTTAGTAGTATCAATGACATTGTCGATGTTCTCGAGCACACTTAACACATCACCCCGGGATTCCGGAATCAGCATTTTCGAATACAGCTTATGCCGGATTTCCCGGCGCAGATCGTCGGAATCCGATTCGAGTTCTGCAATTTCATCCAGACGGGCATGAAACCGGTCGAGTTCATCCTCCAGATACTCCCGCAAAGCCAAACCGAACAGGATGCCTGCTTTTGAAATATTGTCGAGAAAGGTATCGATATCCGCCACTAAGTAAGTTGTCTGCTTGAAAAGCTTGCTCATAGCGCACCTCCGTTCCGCTTTCAGCTACAATAACGACCAAAATAATAGTGTATCCCGGTTCAGCAGCTTTTGACAAGCCATTTTGGGTGCCCGGGGTGCCCGGGTGCCCGGGGTATGAGCGGCGGGTCTGTTCTTTATTTAAACCATCAAGTATGCTACTATTTGGCTTCAATACCCAATTGAGGGAGATTTTATGAATATTTGTGTTTTTTGTTCTTCCAGTGATTCAACCCCCTTCATATACAAAATCGCAGCCGAAGAGTTGGGTCAGCAGATAGCAACCCGTAACCACCACTTGATCTTCGGCGGCGGAAATGTAGGCCTGATGCGCGAAGTTGCTCAATCCGCGCTGCAGTCAGGGGGCAAAGTTACCGGTGTAATCCCCGAATATCTGCGGGCGAAAGAACAGCGCTTCGACAAAGTGGATGAGCTTATAATTACGGAAACCATTCATGAACGAAAAGAGATAATGATGAAGCGGTCCGACGCTTTCGTCATTCTTCCTGGCGGATGGGGAACCATGGAGGAATTCTTCGAAGTCGCGGCCGCGAAGTTCCGCGATGATGATCCGCGCCCGATCGGTCTGCTGAATACCGCCGGTTTCTATAATCAGATGTTTGCATTTTTTAACTTTCTTTCCCACGAGACCTTTCTTTCTGCCGACTGGCGGGATTCATTTTGTATAACCGAAAAAGTGTGTGATATACTGGATTACATTGAGAACAACAGCTAAAACCCTGGAGCACACAATGGCCAATATTCTTGTAGTAGATGATGAAGTATATATCCGCGAACTGATCAAAACGGCACTCAGCCCGCACGGACATAAAGTTGTAGATTTCGACAACGGTAACGAGGCGATTGAGTATGTTAAAACGAACCCCATCGATGTAGCCATAATAGACCTGGTTATGCCGCAGAAAGGCGGTATCGAAACCTTGATGGAAATCCGGGACTCCAGCCGCGATATTAAAATAGTGGCGATTTCCGGTAAAATCGAAACGAAAGCCGATGCAATCCAAGGCTTAGCACAACAATTCAATGTCGACCGAGTGCTCTCCAAGCCCTTCGATATTGATGAAATGATACAACTGGTTCAGGAGCTTTCATGACTTACAACATCCGCGCAACCGTTGCTGCGGCCGGGTTTACGGCCCTGATAGCAATCGGTGCATATATCTCTATCCCGATCGGTCCGGTACCGATCGTACTCCAAAATTTCTTTGTGTTACTGAGCGCACTGCTGCTCGGCAGTAAACTCGCGCTCTCCAGTGTCTTCGTGTACCTGTTTCTAGGTGCACTCGGTCTGCCTGTTTTTGCCGGCGGTACCGGCGGTATCGCCCACTTCTTCGGACCCACCGGCGGCTATCTCCTGTCATATCTACCGGCAGTAGTGGTAACCGGCCTGGTAGCCCGGCCGCGAAACCGTTCTCTCAGTCCGCGCGTTACAAGGGTCATTGCGGCGCTTTTGGCCGGAACAGCATGTATTTACCTGCTGGGAGTTCCCTGGCTCAAGTTCGCGACTCAAATGAACTGGAATACAGCGGTTACAGCAGGACTGCTGCCCTTTCTGCCGGGAGACCTGCTGAAGATAGTAGTGGCTGTGTTGGTAGGCCGCGGATTCGCAGACAGAGTCGACGAGTTTCTGCACGCGGAGCGATAGGTGTGGCCTCCGATTCACTTCCGGCTATTGAGGTCTCAGAACTGCGGCATTCGTTTCGAGACGGCACCATCGCACTCGATGGAATAGATTTACGTGTAAAGAAAGGTGAGTTCTTACTCTGTGCCGGACGAAACGGTTCCGGCAAGACGGTCTTCTCGCGACATTTGAATGCGCTCTATCTGCCGACCAGCGGCAGTGTGAAAATCAATGGACAGCCTACAGATGTAAACCCGCAGTACGCCCGGCGAACCGTAGGACTGGTGTTTCAAGATGCCGACAGTCAGATTGTCGGCCAGACGGTGCGCCAGGATATTGCATTCGGCCCGCAGAACCTGCGTCTGTCACCGGAGGAGGTAGATCGAAGGGTAAGCCAGGCATT
>JAASTM010000198.1 GCA_021767325.1 Spirochaetales bacterium | reverse complement strand
TTTTTCTACTTTGTTTTATCTCATCAATTATTTCATCGGCTTCTCTCTCATCTCGCCAACTGCCAGCCAACTGTAAGAACTCATCTGTCTGATTATATTCGAAATCTGTGGGATTCGATAAATATTTTTGAAGTATGTATACCACTTCTTGGCTAATCGATCTTTTTTCTCTTGCTGCCAAATTACGAAGCGATTCATAAAGCCTTTCATCGATATCCTTTACTTGTAAATTTGCCATACCATGCTCCTTTCTCCTAATATACCATTATTCATGAATTTTACATAGTAATTCATGCAAATATTTCTATAAAGCGTAGGGACCCACTGCTGGCCACAGGAGGCAACCAACAATCTCAGGCGGCCCGCCAGTAGTAGTCCCCCTCGCCGTAGCGGCGGTATTGTACCGCCTCCATCACATGCTCTCTGCAGATCCGCTCACTGCCCTCCAGATCGGCGATAGTGCGGCTGATTTTCATGGTGGAGTGCAGTGCGCGGTGGGAAAGCCCCAACTGCTCGGCTGCTTTTTCCAGTACCGCCCGTCCGGCCGGGTTGGGCTGGCAGTACCGCTCGATTTTATCCGGCCCGAGGTCGGAGTTCCGCATTCCGCAGCGTGCATACTGCCGCCCGATCGCCTGCGCGGCCATCCGCTCCATCTGTGCCGTTGTCAAACCCGGGAATTCGGCCGCATGCATTGCGTGGGCCGCGGCGGTGGGTATCCGGATATCGATCCGGTCGCACAAAGCGGCGCCGAGCTTCTTCCAGTAACGGTGCAGCTCCAGGGGGCTGCACATACACATAGAATCGGGTTGTCCCAGCTTGCCGCAGGGACAGGGATTGGCCGCCATAATCAGCTGAAAACGAGCCGGAAACCAGTAATGGCATCCCGAACGGGCTATCTGTACTATTCCGCGCTCTATCGGTTCGCGCAGCGACTGCAGCAGCCGGCCGCCGAACTCCAGCCCCTCGTCCAGAAACAGGACTCCGCAGTGGGCATAAGAGATTTCACCCGGCTGGATATTCACCCCGCCGCCTATCAGCCCTTCCCGCGAGGCGGCATGATGGGGCGCACGGAAGGGCGGCCGACGGATCAATCCTGCCCCTGCCGGCAGAAGCCCGCCGATCGAATAGATACGGGTAACCGTAATTGACTCATCACGGCTCAAATTAGGCAGCAGGCCGCTAAACCGCTGGGCGGCCATAGTCTTGCCGCCCCCCGGGGGGCCGAAAATCAGCATATGATGGCGCCCGGCGGCCGCAATTACGCAGGCCCGTTTGAGCTCTTCCTGTCCGCTCAGCTCGGCGTAGTCAAGGCCGGGATCGGCCGGCATCCCCGCGGGCCTGTCCAAGCTGTCCTGGTTGGGCAGGTCAGTCTGAGGTGAAACCTCGGGCTGCCATGCGTCCTGTGCCCCGTGGGTGAGCAGCGTAAACAGATGCGGCATCTCCGCCAAATGCGCCAGCGCAACTGCTTGGCCGCCGGCAACCGTCCGCGCCTCGTTGAGATTCTCCGGTGGAACAATACAGAGGTCCGCACCGCTCTGCAGCGCGGCATACACCGCCGCCAGAACACCGGCTACCGGCCGGATGCGCCCGGAGAGCTCGAGCTCGCCGACTATCAGGACCGTTAGGCCCGGCGGAGACTGCACCTGCATGTCCACAGTCAACAGAGCGGCGGCCATTGGCAGGTCGAAGGCGGCTCCCTGCTTTTTCACACCAGCCGGCGCCAGGTTTATTAAAATACGCCGGCGGGGCACCCGGAACCCCGAGTTCCTCACCGCCGCCCGCACCCGTTCTCGTGCTTCCCTGACCGCGCTGTCCGGCAGGCCGACAATGTCCATGCCTGGAATCCCGCAGCGCAGATCGACCTCCACATTTACAATATGACCGTGATAACCCCGATTCACAAAACTCACAATATGCATCGCTTCCTCCTACTCAAGAAAGAGGCTGGGTGGAGTTATCTGATTTATTATGAAAAAAAGTTGAAGCAGCTGGGCGCCCGGCCGGACGCCCGGGCGGGCTGGCGCCCGGCCCGCATAAAGCCCAATCGCGGGACTTCGGTTCAGCCGTTGCGCTGCAGCTGGGCGTCCATCTCCTGCCGGACCATCTGGTCGCAGCGTTCGTTCAGCTCGTTGCCGGAGTGGCCCTTTACCCAGTGCCACTCAACCGACAGCTTATCGGTAAGGGCTTTGAGCTTCTGCCAGTACTCCTTGTTCTTTACGGGCTTCTTGTTGGAGGTCTGCCAGCCGTTGCGCTCCCAGTTGTGTATCCAGGCGGAGATGCCGTTTTTTACATACTGACTGTCGGTGTACAGCTCGATCGGCCGCCCTGCATCTTTCAGTTCCGACTGCACTGTTTTCAGCGCCTCGATAACCGCGGTCAGTTCCATGCGGTTGTTGGTGGTGGCCGGAGATCCGCCGGAGCGTTCCCGCCGCACGGAGCCGTCGTTCAGCACGAAGGCCCATCCCCCGGGCCCGGGATTTCCGCTGCAGCCGCCGTCGGTATATATCACGATAGGTTCTGTATCCATTTTCATACTCCCGGCACCTACCCTACGCCGAAGCGGGCCGGAACTTCAAGCCCCGGCCGGCGGAACTTCGCGGCGAATGAAAAAGCGGGTTGCATTAAATGCCGCTTTCGCACTACACTCATGTTGAATGGCAGAGTTGACGAACAAACCGAGCCTCAGCGATGAGGTGTATACTTATCTCGAGTCTAAACTCATTTCCGGACAGCTGAAATATGGAGATACGCTCAACATAAAGCAGCTTGCCCAGCAGCTCGGTGTGAGCACAATTCCGATACGCGACGCCCTCAAGCGCCTGGAACACGAAGGGGTGGTGGTCATTCAGCCGCGCAGCAGCTGCTATGTGGCCGAACCCTCGCAGAAGGATGTGCTGGATGCCTTCGAGTTGCGGGAGATGATCGAAATGCAGGCGATCCGGTCGATTTACCGGACGGTTACCGAAGAGGAGCTGAGTGGTCTCGAAGACACCGTACGGCAGATGCAGGAAATCGTAACCCATCCACCGGAGGCGCAGCTGTCCAAATATATTCAGCTCGACAGCACTTTTCACAATCTGTTGTGCGATCTGGCGGGGAATCGCTTCCTCAGTAAATTCTACCATGAACTGTATCTGCATCTGAACATGACCGAGATCTACGGCATCGGCGGCCCGCCGGACATCGAGTCTACATACGAAATCCACAGAAAAATTCTCAAATTCTTGAAAAAGAATTCCGCCGAGGCGATCGAATGGCTGCAGCGCCATCTCGATCAGGGCCGCAAGAACATCACCGAAGGAGAAGGTTTCCAGAGGCTTCGAAAGGAGTAAACGCGCGCGCATTACACGGGAGGGAACATGCCGGAGCAATTAATCTTAAAAAACCTTGAGTTTATAAAAGTACTGCCCTATTGGGCGCAGGATCTGTCATATAAATACTGTTCAAAAACTACCAACCTCTACATTGTGCACGGCAATATCCGCGATTTTCTGCCGAACAAGATGGTAGAGGGTGAGTTTATCTTCGTCAGAATTCAGGAGTTCATCTCCGAAGTGCTCTTCGGCAACAAGGATATCATTGTCTATTACGACCGTTCATCCGGCATCAATTTCTGCGACACGGAGATGCGCAAGAACTACCTGGCCGAGATGCGGCGGCTCTTCCCCGATGAAGACCCCGAAGATCTGGTATCGAAAAATCCGGTCAAAGCCTTCGACTACCTGGAGAAATACTTCTTGATGAACATCCCGCACAAAAAGCGGATCGTTCTGATCATGGATTATGCGGAGACCATCGTACCCCATACCGAACTCTCCCATATGGACGAGGAGGACCGCTACTGCCTGGTAACCCTCAACCGCTGGGCCCACGATCCGATCTTCACCCAGGGAGATGTCTCGATCCTGCTGCTGACCGAAAACCTGGCCGACCTAAGCCCGCGGCTGGTCCGATCACCGCACACTGTAAAGGTAAACATTCCCCTGCCGGATGAGAAGGTACGCCAGAGCTTTCTGGAATACCTCAACCGGAAAGAGGAAATTATCCTGGAATACCGGCTCAACTGCGAACGGATTGCCAAGATCACCAGCGGCCTCAACCTGATGAACCTCAACCAGATCGCCGCCGAATCGTATCAGGAGAACCGGCCGGTCTCCCTGGATTATCTGCGCGAACGTAAAAAAGAGATTATCGAAAACGAGGCCTCCGGCCTGCTGGAGTTCATTGAATCGGAACACGACCTGTCCTACGTATCCGGCCACGATTTCGTAAAGAAGCGTTTTAAGAACGCATCGCGGGCCATCAAACAGGGCCGGCTAGACGTACTGCCGATGGGCTACCTCATCTCCGGTCCGGTTGGTACCGGAAAGAGCTTCATGGTCACCGCCTTTGCCGGCGACATCGGCATTCCGATCGTAAAATTTCGGAATTTCCGCTCGAAATGGCAGGGGGTGACCGAGTCGAACATAGAAAAAGCACTGAATATCCTCAAGGCGATGTCGCCGGTGGGAGTGATGATAGACGAGGCGGACGCCTTTCTCGGCGACCGCAACCAGGACGGCGACTCGGGAACCAGCAATCGTGTGTTTGCCCAGATTACCTCGTTTATGGGCAACACCGAGTACCGCGGCAAGATCATCTGGTTTCTGATCACCTGCCGGCCGGACCTGCTGCCGATCGATATCAAACGGCAGGGACGGGCCGAGGAGCACCTGGCCCTCTTTTACCCGGAAACCCAGAGCGAACGCGAGGATCTCATTCAAACCCTCATTCGCAAACTCAAAATAAAAGTACAGAAGTTCAGCATCTCCGACCTCTTGAAAAAGTACCATTTCGAATCCTCGGGAGCGGATTTAGAGGCGATCCTGATCCGGGCCAAATTCAACGCGGCCATGCAGAACCACGTCATCATTACCAAAGAGGATATGGAAGAGGCGGTGCGCGATTTCATTCCGCCGGCCTATCCCCATGAGATAGAGCTGCAGAATATGGTGGCGGTGCTGGAGTGCACCAGCCGTGAGATGGTACCCAAGCGGTACCGTAACTATGACCGCAGCAAAATTGTAACCCAAATACGCGAGCTCAAAGAACTCTTGGGCGAGCGAGAGTAAGAACTGGAGCATCAACATGCAACTTACACGTACACCCTACGGCACTACCGGTGACGGACAGGCCGTAGACGAGTTTTTCGTAGAGAACTCCAACGGAGTCTCATTCAAGCTGATCACCTATGGAGCTACCCTTACCTCGGTGAAAACACCGGACAGCGCGGGTAACATCGGAGAGATTACTCTCGGTTTCGATTCTTTAGAAGGTTATGAGGGGCCGCATCCCTTCTTCGGCGCCACGGTCGGACGCTTTGCCAACCGCATCGCCGGGGGCAGATTTGTTCTGGATGATACCGAATACCAGCTCGAGAAGAACAATAAGGGTAAACACCACATCCACGGGGGTTCCAAGGGATTCAACCGCCGG
>JAASTM010000197.1 GCA_021767325.1 Spirochaetales bacterium | reverse complement strand
TCGGAGGTATATTCGGATATATCCTGCATCCTGTTTCCTTATATAAACCGTTCAAATCATATTCCAACATACTCCGCAGGTCAAGCTTGATTGCATTTGTCATTGAACGGAGCTTCTCGCCCGGTCGTCAGAACTTCCAGCGTATACCCGCGGCGGCATAGTGAAACATGCTGAAGGTGTAGACTGAGCCTCCGCCGTCGGAGCCGCCCTCCAGGATGCGGTAGCCGAGCCGCAGCTCCATATCCGGACGGGGAGAGTAGACCGCGGCCAGCAGGAAATCCTCAGCCCGTCCCTGCGGGGCGGCCAGTCCGTCGCCCTCCAACAGCAGCGAGAACTGCGGGGTGGCAAACCACTGCAGCTTGAGATGAATGAGAGGAACAAAACCCAGATCGGTCCGCTTGGCGGATGTGCTTCCATCGTCTACTTTTATGTAGGCGTCGCGGATCTTGCCGGTCAGCCCGGCGGCCATTAGAAAACGGGGCTGCTGTACGAATGTGTAGGCGTAGGTGAGCCGGTAGCTGTTGAACTTGTAGGTGCCGGTGAGTTCGGTTCCGGCGGTAAAGCTTTCACCGTAGAAATCTATGTTGTTAGAGCTGGAACCGGTGCTTTCGACCTGCAGGGGGGCGTACAGTACAAAGGCCGAGTGCCGTCCTATGTCCAGCCCGGCCTGCAGGCGGTAGAACCACACCGGGTCGGCTTCTAGATCGTCGGCCAGGGAGAAGCGTGTACCGGTATCGGCGGGAATCTGTACGTCGTTGTAGCCGGTAAATGCGGCTCCGGTTTCGGCATCCACCCAGAAGGACACCGGGGGCAATGCCATTAGAGCGGCGGGAACACATATCAGCAGGATAGTGACAAAGGACAGGAATACTCTTTTTTTCATAACGACCTCCATCTCTAATATTCGAATAAAAAATGCATACGCGCAAGCCGATTCGCCGTGTTACAATCGAGGAATATGGAGAATTACACACTACACAGGATACCACTGAAGCAGGTGAACGGCTATCTTCTCGAGTATCAGGGTAAACTCTTTTTAATCGATAGCGGTCTGAAAGGAAGTGAGGGGGCGATCGCGGCCGCCTGCAGCCGAATAGGTTTTTCGGCCGCGGATATTGAGATGATACTCCTGACCCACACCCACTACGACCATGCCGGCGCTGCAGCAGCACTTCGGGCGGAAAGCGGCGCTAAGTTGCTGGTACACAGCGCCGAGGCGGAGGTGTTACGCAGCGGCTATTCATCCTTTCCGGCCGGTGCAAACGGTATCGGGAGGGTGGCCGCGGGGATATTTGAGAAAATGCTAAAAGGCGGGGCGGCTTTTCCGGCCGTAGAGCCGGACATAGAGATAGATACGCCGACCGATCTGCACAGCTACGGCTTTCCCGGCCGGGCGGTTCCGGTGCCCAGCCATTCAGCCGGTTCGCTGGCCTTCCTGACTGATGAAGGGGATTGTTTATGCGGAGATGTGCTGTTCAATGTATTTCCCGGCTCAGTATTTCCCCCGTTTGCCGATGAACCGGCGGCACTGCCGGTGATATGGCGGCAGCTCCTGGACCTCGGAGCCCGGCGCTTTTATCCCGGTCACGGCAAACCCTTCGGGTACGAGAAGGTCGAGCGGGAGCTGGCACGAAAAGATCCGGTGAGTACGTGAGAAAAATCTGCTTCCGATTTCAACCTCCGGGCTTTCACTCCTCTCACTTAGCTAATATATTAGAAGTATCATGATAGCGATACTCAAACTGATTCTTCCGATTTTTCTGTTGATTGCCGTGGGGGCGATACTGAGGGCTGCTAAGATAGCCGATGAGACCTGGGTGGAGGTGCTCAACCGCTACGGGCTGTACATCGGCTTTCCCTCACTCATTTTTCTGAACCTGGTAGGCCTGACGCCGGAGCACCTGCTGGAAAAGGGCTCTGTGTTTCTGGTGAACGCCGGCATGATCGTGTTTATTATGCTGGCGGGGCTGGGAATCTCGGTGCTGTTCAGGCTGCCGCGGCAGATTGCAAACACCTTGATGGTAGCCGCGTTCTACGGGAATGTGGCCTATCTGGGCTACCCGGTGGTCACCAGCGTGTATCCGGAGAAAGGACCCGAGACGACCATTATCATTTCTATCTACACTATTATTCTGTTCTCGTTGGGGATTTTTATTCTGGAGCTGCGGCGGCATAAGCGTGAGTCTTGGTGGAAAATCGTCTGCGGTATTCTCTGCAATCCATTCATTGTGGCCATAATCCTGGGGATGCTGTTTCTGCTGTTCGGATGGTCGGTACCGGGGCCGATTTACTCGGCCCTGGAGATGATTGCCGGAGCCGCCTCGCCGGTGGTGCTGGTGAGTCTGGGGGTGTTTCTGATGCGGAAGATACCGCTGGCGGCTATTTGGCGGCCGGCCCTGCTGATTTCGGCGGTGCGCCTGTTTGCCGTCCCGGCCTTGTTCTTCCTGGTGGCCAGCCGGCTGGGCAGCCTGGAGCAGTACCAGGCGACGGTGCTGGAGGCGGCCATGCCCCTGGCGATAACCCCCTTCGCCCTCAGCTCGATGTATCCCTTGGACCGGTCGCTGACGGTGAGCGTGATTTTCCTGACATCTATCGCTTCGCTGGTGACACTACCTTTGTGGGTAGTGTGGCTCGGCGGCTGAGGGGGGAGCGGAATAGCCCGCCCCGGGCGCCCGGCGGAGCGGAGGAGCGGAGCCGGAAAAGCGCCCGGGAGCCCCAGCCTTTACCCGGCGGCTATGGAGCGCGGGGGCGCGCCCCCGATCAGATTATTAAAAGTGATTGCCTAAAGAGTTTGGATTGAGTAGTATCGGCGCATGAAGAAGAAAGAGAAGCGCGAGCTGCCGCCGCTGAGCAAGGACGGCAGCCCGCACGTGACCGACGAGGTGATCAATACTGCTACGCATCTGGCCGGGGCGCTGTTCGCGGTGCTGGGGACGGTGCTGCTGGTGGTCTTTGCCGCGGTGGATGGAAAAGTGTGGCATGTGGTGTCGTTTGCGGTGTACGGCTTCGGGCTGATTGCGCTGTTTCTGGCCAGTACGCTGCATCACGGGCTGGATGCCTCGCCGAAGCTGAACGAGCTGTTCAGGCTGTTCGATTATATTGCGATTTATCTGCTGATTGCGGGGACGTATACGCCGCTGTGCCTGGTGGTGCAGCGCAACAAGTGGGGCTGGAGCCTGTTCGGGGTGGTGTGGGCGCTGACGGCGGCCGGGATTACGATTAAGTCGGTGTTTCCGCAGCTGCCGCGCTGGGCCTCGAATACCTTCTATATCGGGATCGGCTGGATCGGCGCGATTCTGATCGTGCGCTCGATTCCGGTGATCGGCTGGGGCGGGTTTGCCCTGATACTGGCCGGCGGGGTGGTGTACACCGCCGGGGCGATGGTGTACTACTTCGAGCGGCCGAATCCAGTGCCGGGAAAGTTCGGGTTTCATGAGATCTGGCACCTGTTCGTGCTGACCGGGGCGGTGCTGCACTACCTGTTCATGTTTTTCGTGGTGCTGCCGCTGGAGTAGGGCGGTCGCAGTTCGGGTGGCTATCGGGCCGGGCCGGGCAGGACGCCCTGAGCTGGCCTGAGGGCGTCCGGCAGTCGTCGGTCGGCGCGAGCCAATGCGGGCCGGCGGATGAGTATTGGCGGGCAGCTTGATGCGGCCCGGGCGGATAATTGAGAGAAAAGTGTGAAGCGTAAAAACAATGCTATAAAAATCGAGTCGCCCCATTTCGTCCGCAATACCGCCGGAATCTCCTCGGTTGAGTTTTTCTGGGGCATGGGGATGCCGGTGCTGATCGAGTCGACTTTTCTGCAGCTGTTTCTGCGGAGTCTGGGTGCATCCTACTTTTTGATCGGGTTGCTGCCGGTGTTCCTGGGGCTTTCGATTCCGATTTTTTCGCTGGTTTCGGCGTATGTGTCGGCCGGCTTGAAGAGCAAGCGCCGCAGCGTGATGCTGTACCATATGGCCGCCGCTACGCCGGTGGCGCTGTTCGGGCTGTTTTTGCTTATCTGGCGCCCGGAGGCGGGAGTGCTGCAGCTGTTTATCGGGGTGTACCTGCTGTTTTCGATCGGCATCGGCTTTACGCTGCCGGCCTGGCAGAGCTACCTGGTGTCGCTGTTCTCGCGCCGGGACAGTCTGCGGGCCCTGTCGGTAATGTATATCGTGCAGAGCATTGCTAAACTGATCGGAAGTTTTGTGATCTACCGGACGGTGGCCCGCTTCGCCCTGTCGATTCAGGGGGCGGCGCTGGTGTTTACCTTCGGTGGGGTGATCCTGTTTACCGGGGCCTCCCTGTTCTATATCACCCGCGAGCAGTTCGACCCGGCCGAAACTCCGCCGCCCTTTTCGGGGCCGGTGAGCTTTATGCGCAGTCTGCGGGCTATCCTGGGTTCGCTGGGATTCCGGATTTTTATCGGCAGCGATTTCAGCTACTTCGCCCTGGTGGTGGTGCTCTCGTTTTACGGCAACTACGCCCGAGACTACGCCGGTGTGCCGGAGGAGCTGGTGGCCGGCGCATTCGTGGCGGTCAGTTACGCCGGGGGGATTGTCAGCCAGGTGCTCTTCGGCTGGCTGAATCTGCTGTCGCTGCGGGATAAGTTCGTGATCTCTAAGGCGCTGGCGATTATCGGAGTGCTCGGGCTGCTGCCCGGGGGCGGAACGGCCGCTTTTCTGGGCTGTGCCGCCCTGTTGGGGGCTTCCCGCTCGCTGCGGATGCTGATTTATCCCCCGGCGGTGAAGGCGCTGGCCGGCACTCACGATACTACAGCCCATTTTGCCCTGATTGCGCTGGTGGAGATGCCCCTGAGCAGCGGTCTGCCCCTGGCTGCCGGCTTTTTTCTGGACCGGGCGATTAGCCTGGGAGCGGACAGCTACCGAATCCTGTTTGCGGTGATGGCGCTGCTGCTGGTGGTGGGCTTGGTCTTTGCCTTGAAGCTCCATTTTCCCGATGACGAGGCTGAACCGGCCCAAATTTCCGATTAATTCTCGATTTTGATGGATTTGTGTTGACAAAGATATGGGGTTTCGTTATTTTTATATCGAACACTGTACGAAACAGTGTATGAAACGGTGTTTTGTTGCTTAAGAGAGGCGTGCGGAAATGGATGATCAGCTGCAGGAAGTAAAACAGAGGATTCTACAGGCGGCCATCGAACTGATTCGAGAGGTGCAGGCCTTTGAAAAGGTCTCGATGCGTAAAATTGCCGAACGGGCCGGGGTGGCCGTGAGTATGGTCAACTATCACATTCAGACCAAAGAGAACCTGATCAACCGGGCGGTGCAGAGCTATATCGGCCGGGTGATTGCCGGGTCGGAGAACCCGCCGGCATCGGAAGGAGCCGCGGCCTCGGCTGCGGACCAAGCAGAGGCGCCGGACCCGGTCGAGCGGATGCGCCGCCATCTGAAGCAGGCGGCCGATTTTATTGCCGCGCACCCGGGGATTTCGCGGGTGTCGATTCTGCGCGATATGCAGGGGGGCAGCAGCGATGACAACACCAGCCAGGTGGCGGC
>JAASTM010000196.1 GCA_021767325.1 Spirochaetales bacterium | reverse complement strand
TGGCAGAACCTGGACATCCTCGTTCTGCCGGCCCTCTCCATTACCTTTGTTATGTTCGGATATGTGTCGCGTATGCAGCGCTCCTCCATGGTAAGCGTCATGAAAGCGGACTATATCCGGGCGGCAATCCTCAAGGGGATGCCGCGCAAATACGTTATTTTCCGGCATGCCCTCAAAAATGCCCTGCTCCCGACCATCACTATTATCGGGATGAATATGGGCTGGCTGTTCGGAGGTTTGATCGTGGTGGAGACCCTCTTCGGTTTTCCCGGTTTGGGCTCTCTGACCATGTCGGCCATCAAGACGCGGGACATACCACTAATCGAGGCCTGTGTGCTGTTTATTACCTTCATTTTTGTGTTTGCCACTTTTATAACCGATATGCTGTACGCCTTTCTCAACCCGCGTATCCGCTATAAACGGGGGGACGTATGAATACCTATTTCTTGCAGCTCAAACGGAGTCCCCGGGCCATCGCCGGCCTGGCGATTCTGCTCATTTGGATTATTGCCGCGCTTATCGGCCCCTCTCTGTTGCCCTATACCTATACTGAGATGGATATGAACAACCAGATGGTCGGACCGGGCCAGGCGGGACACCTGCTGGGCACCGACGCCCTGGGACGGGATGTGTTTTCACGGATTATCTACGGAAGCCGTTCTATTTTAACTATTGCCCTTCTGACCAGCCTGCTGTCATCCATCGCCGGAATTATCATCGGCTTTACCGCCGGCTACTTTGGAGGGATAGTCGATACCATCTTTCTCAGGATAATGGATATTCTCATGGCCATTCCGCCCCTGGTGCTGGCCATGGTGGTGCTCGGTATTCTCGGCAACTCGACGATTGTGGGGCTTACCATTATAGTCTCCATTGCCTACACGCCGGCTACCGCGAGGGTCGCCCGCGGGGCGCTGCTGACATGTAAAAGCAGCGAATACGTAGATGCGGCTCGCATCCGGGGAGAATCGCACCTGTACATCATGTTCGTTGAGATTCTGCCCAACACCATTGGTCCGGTCATCGTAGAAATTACCGCCCGCTTTGCCTATTCGATAATGATGATAGCCTCCCTCGGTTTTCTGGGGGTAGGGCTACAGCCGCCCACACCGGATTGGGGAATGATGGTAATCGAGAACAAGTCGCTCATCCGGGCGGCCCCCTGGACGGTGCTGTACCCGTCCCTGGCGATTGCCTCGCTCGTAATAGCGATTTCCCTGTTTTCCGACTTTGTCAGCAAGGTGATGATTAATGAAGACTGAACCGGTACTTGAAATAAAAGATCTCGATGTTGCCTACCACACCCTTACGGACACCGTAGTAGCCCTGAAGGGAG
This sequence comes from Spirochaetales bacterium, assembly GCA_021767325.1. The sequence continues at coordinate 4,178 of JAASTM010000196.1, read as the reverse complement.
TATCCCTTTCGGTCGGCAGGAATGAAGCCCTCGGAATTATCGGTGAGTCGGGCTGCGGCAAAAGCACCCTGTTCTACGCAATTATGGATTACCTGCCGCTTACCGCTTCGCGTACCGGGCAAATCCTGTTCAAGGGTGACGACCTGGCCCAAAAGACACCGAAGCAGATGACCGCCTACCGCGGCAGCAAGATTGCGATGGTGTACCAGAATCCCTATTCGAGCCTGAACCCGTCGCTGACTATCGGGTTCCAGCTGGAAGAGGTTTCGATGTTCCATCACGGGATGAGCAGAAAGGAAGCCCGGCAGGCGGCGGTGGAAACGCTAAAAGATCTGCACCTGGGCGATGCCGAGGGAATCGTGCGCCGTTACCCCCACCAGATAAGCGGTGGCATGCAGCAGCGTATCTGTATTGCCATGGCGCTGCTCTGCAAGCCCGACCTGATGATCCTGGACGAACCGACTACCGCCCTGGATGTGACCACCGAGGCGGTTATTCTGGACATCATCCAGGAGCTGAAAGACAAGTACAATATGTCCCTCATTTACATATCTCACGATATCGGGGTTGTAAACAAAGTCTCGGACAGAATTGCGGTGATGTACCGCGGCGAGGTGGTGGAGTTCGGCAATCAGCAGGCTCTCTATCAGAAACCCGAGCATCCCTATACCCGGGCACTGATCAACTGTATGCCTCGGGCGGGCGTGCTGAAGGAGAATACCCAGCTCAATACCATTCCCGGCTACGTGTCCCGCAGAAGCGCCGCCGAAACCGGATGTCCCTTTGTGGCCCGCTGCGAGAAGCGGAACGCCACCTGCGAGGAAAAGTACGGTATGGCAGAACGGAAGCCGGACCATTTTGCAGCCTGCGACCGGGCCTACGCCACCGATATCCCGGATAAGGTGCTGGCAAAGGAGAAAGGTGCCATTCCGGAGAGTTCCGCGCCGGAGCATAAAACCATCCTTAAGATTGATAATCTCTACAGATACTACGGACCGCACGGTAAGCGAATCCGGGCCCTGGACGGGGTCGATCTCACCCTCGACCGCAACAGCGTCCTGGGGGTAGTGGGAGAGTCGGGCTGCGGGAAGAGCACCATGGGCCATACGGTCAGCGGACTGATGCAACCCACCAGCGGAAAGATTATCTTCGACGGCACCGATATTTCGGTCTCCTGGCGCAAACGCAGCCCGGAAACCCTGCGGGATATTCAGCTCATTTTCCAGAACCCCGGCCGCAGCCTGAACCCCTCGTTTACCATCGAGAACATTATCGGCCGGCCTATGCTGAAGCTGTTGGGTATCAAGTCGAAGAAGGAACGGCGCAAGCGGATTGTGGACATTCTCAAAAAGGTAGACCTGGGAGAGGAGTACCTCTATCGGCGCCCCAAACAGCTGAGCGGCGGGGAGATGCAGCGGGCCGCAGTGGCCCGGGCCTTTTCAATTGCCCCGAATCTGCTGGTCTGTGACGAGCCGACCTCCGCCCTGGACGCATCCGTGCAAGCCTCAGTGCTGAACCTGTTGGTGGATCTGCAGAAAGACTCCGGGGCTGCTTACATCTTTATTTCACACGACCTGAACGTGATCAACTACCTGAGCGACTATATAATGGTGATGTACCTGGGGCGGATCTGCGAGTACGGAACGAAGACCGAGGTGGCGGGTTCTCCGCGCCATCCCTATACCGAAGCGCTGCTGTCGGCGGTGCCGGACGTAGACCCCTCCGTGAAAAGGGGTGAGATACGGCTGCACGGCGCGCCGCCCAACCCGACCCAGAAGATCAAAGGCTGCCCCTTTGCCGGCCGCTGCCACCGCAAGGTGGGGAAAATCTGCGATACGACTCCGCCGCCGCGGGTCAACTTTTCCGATACGCACTTCACCTACTGCCACATTTCTCCGGAGGTATTGAACTCGGAAATAAGCGTGAAGGGTATCGAGGGGATCGAATCGGCCGCGGATGAAGAGGTTAATTAAACTACGGATATATTGAGGTCAGTCTGGGGCCGACCGCGGATGGGCGCGGATGGGAAGGCTCAGCTGCGCCGGGGCGGCCGACTTTGCTTGAAAGAAGCCAGTGAGAGGCGGCCGCCATCGGTTGGCTGCGGGCGTCCCAGCCATCCGTGTTCATCTGTGAATATCCGTAGTTTGAATCAATCCTCCACGTAGGTTCCGAACACCCGGTCCCAGAAGAGTGTGGTTACTCCGAAGCGCTTGTCAGGAGTCAGTGCGTGGTGGCGCATGTGGTTGCGCCGGACCTTCTGCACGTAGCCGCTCTTGATATTAAAATGATGCATAGCATAGTGCAGCATATCGTAGAGCAGGTAGCCTGTCAGAAAACCGGAACTGAGAATGAGCGCTGCGGCCAGCCCGCCCGGAAGTACCAGAAACACGAGCCGGAAAAAGAGGAAAAAGAGCCCCGCTAGGGGCAGACTCAAAGCCGGCGGCATCACCAGCCGGGTCTTCACCATCGGCTGGGCGTGATGAACCCCGTGAAAGAGAAATGATATCCTCTCCTGCCGGGGAGTACGGGGGGCAAAATGAAAGAGAAACCTGTGCAGCAGATACTCCGCGGGCGTCCAAATCAGCAGTCCGGCTGCCCAGAGCAGCGGCACGGCCCAATCCCCGCCCGGAGCCGTCTGGAGAGTTCCGAATACAAGCAGAAAGATGACCAGCGGCAAGTAGACTGCCGCCACGGCGGCCGGATGTATATGGGTAAAAAACTCGAGGATATCCGATTGAAAAAGCCGTATCGGCTCCTTGCTCGATCTTGTGTCTGCCGTGTTCATAGTTCGGAGTATAATCCACCTCTGCCGGCAGAACAAGATTGAAACTACACTAAACATGCGTGAGAGCAGACAATTCGTGAGGGAGCCTACCAATTGAGATGATTAAGACGCCGCCGATGGGGAGAAGCAGCTTGGAGCTAATCGGCAGGCATGAGGATTCGAGATGCAGCACAAGCTATTGGCGGTAGTAGATTCCATAGTTGTAGTCATTCTTATCAAGGGTTTCCGGAAAATCATTTCTGGAGAAGACATATTCCCATTTTGAGCCGTCTGCACTTATTTTATCCAGCTCGTAAGATTCGGGCTTTCCCTCCGCTTTTTTCCCGTACCAAGTGGTGGTCTTAAAGAAGAAATTCCCCTCCTTATCTTTCCACTTCGCAACTATTTCGAAAACGCCTTCGCGGTAGACATTCTCATCTATGTGATACATCTTGGCGAAACTGATAAAAGTTCCATCAGTGTTTACTTCATACCTTACATTGCCGCGAATCGATTCATACTCGGTATTCATCCACGTTCCAGCAAAGCGTTTATAGTCCCTTTTACTAATCTTATTCGAGGTTTCGCAGCTTAAGCACAGCACGCAGGCATACAGGAGCAAGAGAGTAATTATCATTTTCATATGAGGCCTCCTTGAGACAAAAGCTTCAAAGATGCCGATCAGGGGTGATGTGTAATTATAGCATTAATCACGATGGTCTGCGGATTGAGATTGTCGGCGCGTCAAAACAACGATTGACCGGAGGTTGTAACAGTGCTACCTTAACTTACTCTATAGTATACGAGGAGAGGGAGTATGAAAGCAATGAGTGAACGGCGCCGGCCGCTTTTCAGGCTCATCGGTGTAAGTTTGGCAGTGGTGTTTATAATCTCGATAAGTTCCTGCGCCACAAGCGGTGTGCTCGGATTCGGCGATCCTCTGGCCACCGCAAGCTACGTGGACGAAGCCGATGCGGATACAGCGGAACGCATTGCCTCCACCGAGGAGGAGATTGAAGCATTAAAGGCCGAGATCGCCGCCCTGGAGAAGGAGTTGGAGAGAGTCAGCAATATCAAGACCGACATCGATGAGATGCCGAAGGAGATGCTGCGGCAGCTGGTGGAAGCCCTGGAGTCCTATCTCGAGTCGCTCGAAGAAGAATAGAGACGCAATGCCCGAAGCTGCCCATGAATGAGGCTTACATCAGGTTTGGCTTCTTCCTCGGATTGTTGCTGCTGTTCGCGGTTCTTGAGAGCCTGTATCCCCGCAGGGGCCGTGTGTACCCGCGGAAGTTCCGCTGGCCGAACAACCTGGGGGTTTTGGCCGCCGGCTCGCTGCTGAGCCGGGCTGTGCCCGCGCTGCTGCCGGTAAGCGCAGCTGTGTTGGCCGCCCGACGACAGATCTGACTTTTTC
>JAASTM010000195.1 GCA_021767325.1 Spirochaetales bacterium | reverse complement strand
GCGAGAAACAGCACCGCGATGACATCCCGCTTTACGAAAATTGGTGTTGAATTAGCCATAACTATTTTGAGTATAGCACTTACTGTATGGGGTGCACAATCATCAATCTAAGTTTTGGCCAAGCTGAGTTTTATCCTTTGGATAGCACCATTTTTCGAACAGCAGGGTTAACTGCCGGAGGACCAGCTTTCGAGGTACTCACGCTGGGAGTCCGAGAGTTGATCTATCTCGAGGTCGAGGGACGACAGCTTGAGCTCAGCTACGCCTTGGTCTATCTCCTCGGGGACGGTGTACACCTTCGCATCGAGCTTGCCAGCCTCGATTAGGTACAATAGGGAAGAGACCTGCAGGGAAAAGGTCATATCCATGATCTCGGCGGGGTGGCCGTCGCCGGCCGCCAGGTTGACCAGGCGCCCTTCGGCCAGCAGATAGACTGACCGGCCGTCGCCCAAGTCGTAGCGGCGGATGTTGGTGCGCACCTCATCCTCCCGTGAAGACAGGGCTTGCAGGTCGGGTTTGGAAATTTCCACGTCGAAATGGCCGGCGTTGCAGAGGATAGCACCGTCTTTCATCTGCTGAACGTGTTCTTTGCGAATAACATCGTTGCAGCCGGTAACGGTTACGAAAAAGTCACCTTTGGAAGCGGCCTTTTCCAGGGGCATGACCTCGAATCCGTCCATCCAGGCTTCCGAGGCTTTAATGGCATCGATTTCGCAGACGACAACGCGGGCACCGAGGCCCTTTGCGCGCATGGCAACACCTTTGCCGCACCAGCCGTAGCCGATGACCACTGCGGTTTTACCGGCAACAACCAGGTTGGTGGTGCGCATAATGCCGTCCCACACTGATTGACCCGTGCCATAACGGTTATCGAACAGATATTTACACATGGCATCGTTTACGGCAATCATAGGGAACTTGAGTTCCCCGGCGGCTTCCATGGCGCGGAGACGGTGAATACCGGTTGTGGTCTCTTCGGCACCGCCGATGATATGTTCCAGAAGTTCGCGCCGGCTGGAGTGAAGCGTGGCCACCAGATCTCCGCCGTCGTCGATGATCAGATCGGGCTCGAAATCTATGAGTTTGTTTATGAAACCGTAATATTCGTCGGTGCTGGCTCCGTACCAGCTGTGAACTTCGATTCCCATTGAGGCTAACCCGGCGGCTACATCATCCTGAGTAGAAAGAGGGTTACTGCCGGAGATTATTACCTCGGCACCGAGGTCGCGGATGACGGTGGCCATGTAGGCGGTTTTCGCTTCGAGGTGGAGGCAAATGGCTACTCGGCGGTTTTTCAGCGGTTTTACCTCTGAGTTGATCTGTTTGATCTCATTGAGAATATCCATCCGCTTGGCAACCCATTCGATTTTTTTGCGGCCCTGTGGGGCGAGATCGGGGTTGCGGAGTGAAGACTGTTTGATTTTCGATTTGTGGCCGTTGTTATCCGTCATTGCAATGCTCCTCTATTCTAAAAAAAGATACCTACCCATGCGGCAAGGTATGTTACTGCTATTATAACCCACTGCGTCGAGGATAGAAAGCGTCGTTTTACCCTGCGGCGGTATTCTGGGTATTCCTGCGGAAACCATCCCTCCAGGCGCCGCTCTTCGTAGAACGCACCGGTCATCTGAACGAGTACCGCCAGAGCCGACCACACCAGGGCATAGACCGAGTGGAGGGCGAGGGCCACCCCGATAGTAATGAGCAGATGGCCGGTGTACATGGGATGGCGTCTACGGGCGAAGGGGCCTCCGGTAATCAGATAGCGCGGTTTCTCGGTTCGCCCGGAGATTTTTTCTCGAGCATGGTGGATGGCATGGGCTGCGCGGTGCGAGATCATCCGGCCGTTGTAGAATAGTACCAATCCTATGAGGAACCCGATCAGGTGGATCGGTGTTAAATCGATTGGACCCCGAGTGAGGATGTCCTGTGTGAGGACCAGCTGCCAGGCTGGCATCCCGCTGGATGCGGACCAGGTTTCGAGTGGTACGATCCAGTTGTTCAGGAGAATTATTAATCCTCGGCCGGCTGCCCATACAATGGAGAAGAAGAGGGTTATGACAAGGCTGCGGATGAGAAGCGAGAGGTAACCGCTGTAAGTGATGCTCCAGTTGTCGGATAGAGCGCGCTGCAGCTCAGCCTTGCCGGCAGGGGTCAGCCTCAGTATGGAGGAGTTATTAGAGGTCTGAGGTCGGTTAGTTGATGTGCGGTCGACCCCAATTTCTTCGGCCAGCCCACGAGTGAAGACTTCCTGGGCTGCGGCTTCTATCTTTTGTTCGCGGCCCCGCTGTTCCGCCAGGCCGAGTGCCCGCAGAGAGGCAATTTGGTTGAAGTCGGTGGCGGCATAGGCCTCCTTGAACATCTCTTCGCGGCTAGTGATGCGTTCTTTTTCTATTTCGTATAGAAACCATCGTACGAACTGGCGGTGACGATGCCGGTCCAGTCGTTGAAACCCGTACTTGCTCAGATCGAGTTCTTCCTCGCCGCTGCTGCGCAGCAAATCTATCAGCAGTTCGACGGCGCCTTTGAGTATGAGTACTGCAACAATCAGTCCAACCAATTGATCCAGAAGCATGATGTTGTATTTGGCGGCCACGAGACCAGCGGCAACTCCGCCGGCCACTATGATATGATTGCGGGAATCAATGGACTGGGCTATCAGGGGAATACAGCTGTGGCGCAGGCCGGAGAACTTCTGATATAGCCATAATACTGCGCAGAGTAGGGCGGAGACGGATACAGCTGCGAAGGTGGTGAGATCCCCCTGAAGATCGACAGGATGTATAAAGCGGCGGACGGCTTCAAACAAAGAGTAAAGGCCGGTGATACTCATGAACAGCAGCAACACATAGCTTACCAGCCGTTCCCTTCCGGCTCGAACACCAAAGTACACGAACAGACTCGATATTCCGTCCATAAGAGTGTCCAGGGAATCGTTCAAAAGACCTACACTTCCGGAGAGCACCGCCGCCGGCAGTTTTACCGCCGCCAGCACGAAGTGCACGATCAGGGTAACCTGGGAAACGGTTTCGGGTTGAGTGGCCTTTTCTAAAATGCGGCCGCTGCGCTCCAGATCTCTGAGCATCAGCTCGGCCTGTGTACGGCCGATATCGGTGATTTTGTAGAGTCCGTCACTGTGCTCTATCCAGCCGTGGGAGATAAGATCCCGCAGGTTTTGCCGTAGATTCTCATCGAGGTCGAGGTGATCCTTTTTTTTCGCCCCCATAAGACTGTCCCGCTTTTCCATTACATTGATAAACATACCGAAGCGGCGGGCGACTATATGGTAGTACTCTTTCAACTGTTCGAGGTTTCGTGGTCCGTCGATGAGAGCTGCAGCCAGAAACCATGATTGTCCGTATTCAGAATGCACTTTCATAACAGCCACAGTATAATACCGGCTGCAGAACGTGAAAAGTACTAAAAAGTATTACTAGTTTGCTCGGGTTTTTGCTTTTACTGGTTGAAGTTGGCTCGGATGGTGGTGCCTGGCTCGATATCTTCGGTTAGCCATACATTTCCACCGATGACCGCTCCTTTTCCGATGCGAATACGGCCCAGAAGAGTTGCTCCCGAGTAAATAATGACATCGTCCTCGAGAATCGGATGGCGGTCGATACCCTTGATGGGTTTGCCGTTTTTATCGAGTGGAAAGCTGCGGGCGCCTAGTGTAACGCCCTGATAAAGACGTACGTTTTTGCCGAGAATGGAGGTTTCCCCGATGACTACTCCGGTGCCATGGTCAATGAAGCAGCGTTCGTCGATCCGTGCGCCCGGGTGGATGTCGATTCCGGTTCTGGAATGAGCGATTTCGGTGATGATTCTGGGAATGAGTGGAACTTCCAGCTTGTACAATACGTGGGCAATGCGGTAGTTAGTTAGGGCATGCATACTGGGGTAGGCGAAAATTGTCTCGCCGACACTCTGGCTGGCCGGATCGCCCTCGTAGGCAGCTATCGCGTCAGTGGACAGGAGATGGCGAATAGCCGGAAGCTGCTCGATCAGCTGCTGGACGGTGTCCTCGGCTTGCACCTGGCAGTCGGTACATACTCCGCTCGTACGGTGACCGCACTCAAAGCAGTACCCCCGCCGAACCTGTTCGGAAAGCTGGTGGTATACGTTGTCGAGTATCGCCCCGAGGTGGTAGTGCAGGAGTCGGTCTTTGATGCCGGGATCGCCGAAGTACCCCGGAAACAGTACCGCCCGTAATTCTTCAATAATCTCTGAGAGTACCTCGATGGATGGCATTGGAACCTGTTCGAACCCGTGGTGATAAATACTGCTCAGCACCTCACTGGTCGACAGTTGTTGGGCGATTCTTTCAATAAAGGATTCCTGTTCGGGGGCACCGGCAGCGGTGCCATTCTCTGCAGCCATGCTTTAATCCTGTCCGAAGTCGTACAGTGGAGTAGACAGGTACCGCTCTCCACCTGAGGGAAGCAGGGCCACGATTAGTTTATCCCGGAACTCTTCACGGGAGGCCAGTTTCAGGGCAGCCGCTACAACGGCACCTGAGCTAATGCCGCAGAAGACCCCTTCTTCACGGGTCAGACGGCGGGCAGTGTCGAAGGCCTCGTCGTTGCTGACCGTGAGTACTTCATCGAATACCTCAGTATTGAGGATGTCGGGGATGAATCCGGCACCGATACCCTGGATCTTGTGAGATCCGGGTTGCCCTCCGGAGAGAACCGGCGAGTCGGCCGGTTCTACGGCGACGATCTTGATGTCACTGCGCTTTTGTTTTAGCTTTTCGCCTGTACCGGTAACGGTACCCCCGGTACCAACTCCGGCAACAAATGCTGCCAGCGTGCCGTCGGTGTCGTTCCAGATCTCCTCTGCGGTGTTATCGCGATGGGCCTGTGGATTGGCCTGGTTCGTAAACTGACTCGGGATAAAGCTCTTCTGAAGGCCCGAGGCAAGCTCCTCTGCCCTCCGGATGGCGCCCTTCATGCCCTCATCGGCCGGTGTCAGCTCTAATTCGGCGCCGTAGGCTCGGATAATCTTACGGCGTTCCTGTGACATACTGTCGGGCATGACAATGATGAGCCGATAGCCTTTAACAGCACATACTTGCGCCAATCCGATTCCGGTATTCCCAGAGGTTGGTTCTATTACTACTGTCTCGGCGTCGAGGGTGCCTTCTTTTTCGGCGGCTTCGATCATCGAAAGTGCAATTCGGTCTTTTACGGATCCGGCCGGATTGCTATATTCCAACTTGACCGCGATGTCGGCCGGCAGGTCTTTGGTGAGCCGGTTTAGCCTGACCAGCGGTGTACGTCCGATCAATTGGTTTACATTATCATAGATATGCATAGTGATTCTCCCGTTAGTTAAAGAGTAAGTACAGACCGGAAATGAGTCAAGCTATTCAATCGTACTCTACGCGGTGCATCCCTTGATACACGTCGTTCCGGCGGATGGAGTAGGAGAGCTCCCACTCGTTGTAGCGTGAGTCGATGCCGATTTCTATATCGAGCAGTTGCAGCGTGCTATTCTGATCGCTCACGCTGCCCTGGGGTGGGATCGGTATT
>JAASTM010000194.1 GCA_021767325.1 Spirochaetales bacterium | reverse complement strand
TGAAACTGATCTGTTTCTATCTGTAATGTCTCTCTGAGCTCAGCCTGCATTCTGTAGAGGTCCTGCTTGCGTTCTTCAATAAACTCTTTGTTATAAGCGGTCATAGGCTATCCTCCTCTGTTTAAAGATAATTGTATGTACAGAATGGATCAAATCGGCGCTTCAGACTGCTTTTCATCCCACAGCTTTTGAACCTCCCCGGTTTTATTAGTATTATATACGTGTGGAAAATCATATATACATCAAAGGTGCACGCCAGAATAACCTTAAGGGATTTGATCTGCAGCTTCCGCTGCATAAGTTAATAGTGGTAACAGGGGTAAGCGGTTCAGGGAAATCGTCGCTTGCCTTCGATACGGTTTATTCCGAGGGGCAGCGGCGCTATTTCGAAACCTTTTCGGCATACACGCGGCAGTTTCTCGACCGGATGGACAAGCCGCAGGTTGAACGGATAGAGGGAATACCGCCGTCGATTGCGATAGACCAGAACAATCCGGTTCGAACCTCCCGATCAACCGTCGGAACGATGACCGAGCTGAACGATCACCTGAAGCTCCTGTTTGCAAAAGCGGGACAGCTGTTTTGCCGCAGCTGCGGCCGGGAGGTTCAGCGCGATACCCCCGACTCCGTGTTCGATGCCTTAGCCGCCCATGCACGCATCACAGCCAAAACAAGACTGATCATCACCTTCCCTATCACCATTCCGCACAATTTCAGTGCGACAGAGATCAAGGAAGTACTGCAGTCACAGGGCTACCAGCGGATTTTCAGTGAGGATGCAGCGGTCATTCATGTAGTTCAGGATCGAACCAAGTTTTCCGAGGATAAACGGGGGCGCATCACTGAAGATATTGAGAAGTGTTTCCATCACGGAGGCGGAAAAGCTGCGGTTCACATTGTGGATAAGGATGAGAATGCAGCCGAGAGCCTGGAGTTTTCGAGCGGACTCCACTGCGCAAGCTGCGATATCCAGTACCAAGATCCGATTCCGAATATGTTCTCGTTCAACTCTCCGATCGGCGCCTGTCCGACCTGCAGGGGCTTCGGCCGTACAATCGGTATCGACTACGACCTGGTCGTGCCGGATAAATCCAAATCACTGGCCGAAGGAGCTGTAAAACCCTTCCAATCGCAGAGTTATGAGGTGTGCCAGCGCGAGCTCATGCAGTTTGCTCCGCAGCGCGGCATCAGAACCGGCATCCCCTGGAACAAACTATCGAATGAAGAAAAAGAGTGGGTTATCGAAGGCGAAGGCGAATGGGATGAAGGGGTGTGGTACGGAATCGAGCGCTTCTTCAAATGGCTGGAATCGAAAAGCTACAAAATGCACATCCGGGTGCTGCTGTCAAAATACAGAACCTATCATCTGTGCCACGCCTGCCGGGGAGCCCGCCTGAAGCCCGAATCACTGCTGTGGCGGGTTGGCGGCAAGAACCTGTGGGAAATCGTCCAGATGCCTATCGGCGATTGCAAGCGTTTTTTTGAATCCATTGAGCTACCGGCGCATCTGGATGAAGCGGCGGCAATAGTCCTGGAGGAGATCCGCAGCCGTTTATACTATCTGAATGAGGTTGGAGTCGGGTATTTAACCCTCGACCGTCAGTCCCGCACTCTCAGCGGCGGCGAGGTTCAACGCATCAATCTCACCACCGCCCTCGGAACCTCCCTGGTAAACACCCTGTTCGTGCTCGACGAACCGAGCATTGGACTGCACTCCCGTGATATCCGGAGACTAATCAGTATTCTGACCCGGCTGAGGGATTCGGGAAATACCCTGCTGGTAGTTGAACACGATCCGGAAGTAATTATGGCCGCCGATATCATCGTAGATCTGGGTCCGGCCGCCGGTGAAGCCGGCGGAGAGGTGCGGTTTATCGGTAGCCCGGAGGAGCTGATCCAATCGGGCCGAACCCTTACCGCCGATTATATGAGCGGGCAAAAGGCGGTCACTACCGAAGAAACGCTGCCCTCCGCTCAGGGGGAATCTGCCGGCGAGGTGCTGTCGATAATCGGGGCTGCGGAACACAACCTCCGGCACATCGATGTAGACATTCCGCTGGATAAGTTCGTCTGCATCAGCGGCGTGAGCGGATCCGGCAAGTCTACCCTTGTTCAGGATGTGCTCTACATGGCAGTCCGCAAACTCAAGCAGCGCCCCGTAGAACAGCCCGGCGCGCACACGGCCATTCGTGGACACGAGCTTATCGATGACATCGTGCTGGTCGATCAGAGTCCTATAGGTAAAACCGCCCGGTCTAATCCGGTCAGTTATGTAGGCGCCCTCGATCCGATCAGGTCGCAATTTGCAAAAGAGCCCCTGGCAAAAGAGCGGGGCTATAGCGCCGGCACTTTCAGCTTTAACTCGCCCAAGGGCCGCTGCCCGACCTGCGGCGGTAGCGGCTTCGAGCACATCGAAATGCAGTTTCTCAGCGATGTGTATATCCGCTGTCCGGATTGTAACGGTACCCGCTACCGTCCGGAGGTCCTGGAGGTGAAACTCCTGACGGAACAGACAGCTGAAAAGGGGCGGCAGCGGCAGTTTTCTGCACAATCGATTGCCGACGTGCTCGAAATGACGGTAGAGGAGGCCTGCGAGTTTTTCAGTTCTGAAAAAAGGGTGCTGAACAAACTGGAACCCCTGCGGGATGTGGGGCTGGGTTATCTGCGGCTGGGGCAGCCCCTGCCGACCCTCAGCGGGGGTGAGTCGCAGCGCCTGAAGCTGGCCGGACATCTGGCGCGGACACACACGCACAGCAGTAAAAAGCGGGAGCGGATTCTGTTCCTCTTCGACGAACCGACCACCGGGCTGCATTTTGACGATATTGCAACTCTGTTGCGGGCTTTTCGCAAGCTTATTCAGGCCGGGCACTCGCTGGTGGTGATCGAGCACAACCTCGATGTACTGCGGGCCTGCGACTGGATTATCGACCTCGGCCCGGAGGGCGGGCAGGCCGGCGGACAGCTCATCTCCGCCGGACGCCCCGATCAGATAGCGGCAACCGAGCACAGTCACACCGGCGAAGCGCTGCAGCGCTACATTGCCGAAGGACTCACCGCTGCAGCTACAACCGCTGCAGTGCCCGCCGAAGCAGGCGCTGCGGCAGCCGAGGAACTCATCAGCCTCAGCGGAGCCCGGGAGCACAATCTCAAGAATATCGACCTGACCATACCTTTGAACACCTTCACCGTCATAACCGGGGTCAGCGGCAGCGGCAAGAGTACTATCGCCTTTGATATACTTTTTAACGAAGGTCAGCGGCGCTATCTGGAATCGCTGAACGCGTATGCCCGTCAGTTCGTTCAGCCGGCCGCCCGTCCCGAGGTGGACAGCGTGGCCGGGGTTCCGCCGACCGTCGCAATTGAGCAGCGCACCAGCCGCGGCGGCTGGAAGAGCACGGTGGCCACCGTAACCGAGCTGTACCATTTTATCCGGCTCCTGTTTCTGCGGCTGGGCGTGCAGCACTGCCCGGATTGCGGTGTGCCGATTCAGTCGCAAACGGTGGATCAGATCGTACAGTCCATACTGCGGGACTACCGCCGCCAGAGAATCGAGATTGCGGCCCCCCTCGTGCTGGCCCGCAAGGGCTACTATACCGACCTGGCTGCCTGGGCGGCGGGTAAGGGCTACACCCAGCTGCGGGTAGACGGAGAGCTGCTGCCGACGGACGACTGGCCCCGGCTCGACCGCTACAAGGAACATACAATTCAAATGCCGGTCGCTACTATCCTGATCGAACCGGCTAATGAACAGGAGCTGAGAGACAGCCTCTCGCTGGCCCTGCAGCTGGGCAAAAACAGCGTACATATTCTGCGCCCCGAGCAGGCGGACTCCCCGGAGGTGTTCTCCACCGAACGGGCATGCCCGAGCTGCGGCCGCAGCTTTCCCGAACTGGACCCGCGGCTGTTTTCCTACAACTCGCATCACGGCTGGTGTCCCGTCTGTAACGGTACCGGCCTGCTGACAGATGACGACTCTGAGATCCAGGCGGATGCGCTGGAGCCGGACACCTGTCCTGCCTGCCAGGGTGCCCGTTTGCAGCCGGAGGCCCTGTCAGTACAGTTCACACAGCAGTCCATCGCCGATTTCAACCGCATGACGGTGAAGCAGGCCCGCGCCTTTTTCGAGAACTACCGGCCCGGAGGTCGCAGTGCCGAGATTTCCAGAGATGCTGTCGAAGAGCTGAAAACCCGGCTCAGCTTTCTGGAGCAGGTCGGGCTGGGCTATCTCAACCTCGACCGGGCGGCTCCCACCCTCAGCGGCGGTGAGGCCCAGCGCATTCGCCTGGCGGCGCAGCTTGGCTCCAATCTGCGGGGGGTATGCTACATCCTGGATGAGCCGACTATCGGACTGCATCCGCGGGACAACCGCATGCTGATGGACACGCTGAAGATGCTCAAGAACAAGGGCAACTCAGTAGTCGTTGTCGAGCATGACGAGGAGACAATCCGTTCGGCCGATCATGTAATCGATATAGGTCCGGGCGGAGGAGTACACGGCGGGAAGGTAGTGTTCACCGGGAGTGTAGCGGAGCTGCTCGAGTCCGCCGAATCGCCTACGGGCAGCTGGCTGAAGCACCCGCTGAAACATCCGCTAGCACCGGAACGCCGGCGCATATCCGCTGAGGAGCCGGATGCACACCGTATCCTGCTGCACGGGGTACATGCCCACAACTTGAAAGACATTGATATAGAATTGCCGGTTGGAAAACTGATAGCGGTAACCGGAGTGAGCGGCAGCGGAAAGAGTACCCTTGCCCGGGATGTGCTGTTCCGGAATATCCAGCGCCGGCTGCGCCCTAAGAAGGGCCGCCCGAAAAAGGGCCGCCGGGCAACACAAGCCGGTAGAAAAACTGTCAATCAGACTGATAAAAGCTGCATCGGCTGCCGGGGAATCGAGGGAGCTGAGTTTTTCAGCCGGACCTTGGAGGTGGATCAGACCCCGATCGGCAAAACACCCCGCTCCTGTCCGGCAACCTACGTGGGCTTCTGGGACCACATACGGGCGCTGTTCGCCGCCACACCGGAGGCGAAGGTGCGCGGGTATTCGGCCAGCCGCTTCTCCTTCAACGTAACCGGCGGCCGCTGCGAAGAGTGCTCCGGCCAGGGAGTCAAGCGAATCGAGATGAACTTTCTTCCGGATGTAAGCATACCCTGCGAGGTCTGCGGCGGGCGCCGCTTCAACCATGAAACCCTGGAGGTTACCTACAAGGACAAAACTATTGCCGATGTGCTGCAGATGAGTGTCGAGGAGGCCGTTGATTTCTTCCAGGCCATACCGGCAGTGCACCGCCCCCTGTCACTGCTGAACGATATTGGCCTCGGCTACCTTACCCTGGGGCAGCAGAGCCCGACCCTCAGCGGCGGAGAGGCACAGCGCCTCAAGCTAGTGACCGAACTCTCCAAAGCTAAACCGGCCAGAGCGACTATGGATACCCTCTACATCCTGGACGAGCCGACGGTGGGTTTACACATGGCCGATGTAGAAAAGCTGCTGCGGGTGCTGCAGCGCCTGGTGGATGCCGGGAACACGATCGT
>JAASTM010000193.1 GCA_021767325.1 Spirochaetales bacterium | reverse complement strand
CGGCAATATCCGTTCAGCCGCTGGGCGAAGGCAGAGGTGAATTTCTCGGGCATATGCTGAACGATAACAATCGGCGGGGCATTGATCGGCATCATTTCAAGGAATACTTTGAGAGCCTCTGTGCCGCCGGTGGATGCGCCCACCACTACCACCTTCTCGGTGGTTTCGATGGTGTAGTTGCCGGCGGCGGCCGGCATAATAACATCGGCGGTGTGCTTAGTATAGCGCTCCCGTTGGGCAGCCGGGGCTTCGGTGGCCGGCGTTGTAGCGGCCGGACGACCGCGGGAACTGACCTTCGGGCCTGCCCCAGTTGCCGGCCCCGCTGCAGGCCACCCCGCAGCCGGACCTCCCCCTGCAGGGCCCCCGGCCGGGCCGCCGCCTGCTCGGCCGCGTGGTTTCAGACGCGCCTGGCTGGCCGCTTTGACGGCATCGGTAATCGTGACCTTCGACTCTTCGAGGAACTGTTTAGTGCCCAGCTTGGGTTTCTGGATGATTTCGACCGCTCCGTACTCCATCGCCTTGAGCGCATTGGAAGATCCGGTCTCAGACTTGCTAGAACAGATGATAACCGGCAGTGGACTTTCGGTCATCAGTCGGCTGAGGAAGGTCAGTCCGTCCATCCGCGGCATCTCGATATCCAGGATTATCACATCGGGCTGTTCGGTCTCCATTTTGCGCATGGCCACAATCGGATCCGGAGCGGTGGCGAACAGCTCGATCTGCGGATCACTGTTCAGGATATTGCTGATAGTCTCTCTTACCAAAGCTGAATCGTCGACGATCATTACGCGAATTTTTTTCATATGTAGTATCCTATATACCGGCTCCCACCCGTTCGGTGAGTTTGTTTATATCGAGAATAAAGGCGATGGTGCCGTCGCCGAGGATGGTAGATCCGGACACCTCCTGAATGAAGTTCAGGGCGGCATTCAGCGGTTTGATAACCGTCTGGTGCTGGCCGATAATCGAATCTACTATCAGGGCGACTTTGCTCTCACCGGCCCGCACTACGATCAGTTCGCGGTTTTTCGGAGTTTCATTATTCACTGCAAACATCGTTCGCAGATCGATGTAGGGCACTACCTCGCCGCGAATCGACAAATACTCGTTCCCCTGACCTTCGGGGTACAGATCCGGCGTCAGCTCGAAACACTCGTCCACCGCCGAAAGGTTGATCACATAGCGCTCATCACCGATTGCCAGCAGCAGTCCGTCGATAATGGAGAGGGTGAGGGGAATGGTCAGGGTGATGGTGGTTCCGCTGCCCAGCTGAGAATCGACCTTGATTTTTCCCCGCAGCTGCTCGATGTTCCGCTTGACCACATCCATGCCCACACCGCGTCCGGAGACGCTGGTAGCGGACTCAGCTGTGGAGAAGCCCGGGGCGAATATGAGCGAGAACAGTTCGCGCTCGCTCAGCCGGGCATCCTCTGCGATAATGCCGCGCTGCAAGGCCTTGTTGCGGATCTTCTCGGTGCTCAAGCCCCGGCCGTCGTCTTTGATTTTTATCAGGACGTTGGCCCCCGAGTGTTCGGCGCTGATATTGACCGTTCCGCTGCGCGGTTTTCCGGCCTCCGCCCGCTCTTCCGGCGGCTCGATACCGTGGTCGATGGAGTTGCGCACTATGTGCACCAGCGGATCATTGAGTGCGTCGATTACGTTTTTATCCAGTTCGGTTTCGGCACCAGAGGTCTCCAGTTGGATCTCCTTGCCCAACTCTGCCGAAAGGTCGCGCACCAGCCGGTGAAAACTGTTGAAGGTTTCAGCCAGCGGCACCATCCGGATGTCCATGGTGTTCTCACGCAGCTCGGCGGTCAACCGGGCCATATTCTCGGTTACGTTCTCGAGTTCGGAAACCGAGATCTCTTCACCGTCGGCCGCGCTTTCCGTGTACTGTGACAGCCGGGCCTGCAGTGTGACGATTTCGCCCACCAGATTCACCAGGCTGTCGAGTTTCTCACTCTTTACCCGAATCGTGGTGCTGGATTGTTGCTGCTGACGCTTGCGGCGTACCTCACGAATGTACTGCTGCTCGCCCAGCGCCGAGTCGAGGGCGTCCTTGCTCAAGACTCCCTGCTTTACCGCCACTTCTCCGAACAGCTGCTTCTGCTGCATAATCGATTCTATGGTCTGCTGGTCGACATAGCCCTGCTCGTACAGGATTTCTCCGATGCGTTTGTATTCGGCCCCGATATCCAGCTGGGCCGCATCATCGATAATTTCTATATGCAGATCAGAGTAGTCCTCCACGAAGATAAAAATATCCCGCACCGTATTCAACTGAACGGTGGTCGTCAGCAAAATTGTCCAGTCGGTGTAGCACAGCTCCGGGTCGATCTCATCGAGAAGCGGCACTTCGCCGGTGTGGGCAAAGACCAGCAGGGTTCCCGTCTGCTCCAGCTCCTGTAGCAGCGGCATGACCTTCGCTCCGCGCAGAAAAAACTCCCGTTGCGGCGAAAATTTGATACGGAAAGTCCGCTCCTCATCCCCACCACCGCCTTCGGTTTCAGCCTCCTGGGCCGGTTCTTCGTCTCCGGGCTGGGGGCTGCCGGTTGCCGTGCCATCGGTTCTCCTGGCAGGCCCGGCCGTTCCGCCGACCGACTCGAGATAACCGCGCACCGTGTTCAGAATAGCCTCTCCCGCTTCCTCCGGAGCCGGCTCCTCTGAAAAAATGAGGTCGGAAATGTAGTCTTTAGCCGCCAGGGCGGTGTCGATTATCGGCTTATTTGTGGACAGCTTCTTTTCGCGCAGATAATCGAACAGGGTTTCTATTTCGTGGGTAAAGGCGGCCACTTTATCATAACCGAACATGCTGCCCGAGCCTTTGATGGTATGAAAGGCCCTAAAAATGGCGTGCAGCACCTCCTCGTCCTCGGGCTGGTTTTCCAGGTCGATTAACTTCTGCTCAATCAGCTCCAACAGCTCGCGGGCTTCGTCCCGATAATATTCGGACTGATCAGACATCACTGGCCTCCTGCGAAACCCGGGCACGGTATGTAGCCAGGATGGTGTGCATGGACTCGTCTCCGAGATGTTCCTGTTCCCGGCAGAAACCGGCATGTACGGCGGCCTCGATCAGCGGCTGAGAATAGCTGTTCGGATCTATCTCGATGCTTTTTTTCTTCTGCTGTGCCGTTTTCTCGGCAGAGATCAACAGCTGCAGGAAGGAGATATCGGCCTTTCCGATTCCGCTTACATCCAGAACTACCTTTTTGCTCTTTTGAAGGGAATCGATCAGCACATCGCGCATTTCAGCGGATGCTTCCACAGTGGCATTGCCGCTGCATACCAGGCGTAAGCTCTGCTTGTTTCCCTCTATTTGGATATCCATGCTCTTACCTCCTCGCTGTACCAGTCAGCCCGATGAAATAGCTTACCCACTGACCTTTTTTACAGTCTCAATCAGTAAATCCGGCGAAAACGGCTTGACCAGCCAGGCGGTTGCTCCGGCCTGCTTGCCTTCGGCCTGCATCTGCTGCTCCGATTCGGTGGTCAGTACTATAATCGGGGTGAATTTGAACTTGGCATGCCCGCGGGTATGCGTAATAAACTCGATTCCGTTCATCTCGGGCATGTGAATGTCGGTAATAATCAGTTCCGGCTGAAAACTCTCCAGCTTTTCGGTTCCCTGCTGACCGTTGACCGCCTCCTCGATCTCGTAACCTTCCTCTTCCAGAGTAAAGCGGATCATTTGGCGCATTGAGTTTGAATCATCAACAATGAGAATCTTTTGCGGCATTTTATTCATCTCCCTTCTTCAGGCTTTTTTCCATGAGCTCTTTCTCTGACTCCATGGTATATTTCTGTTTTAATCGATCCACTGCTGAATCGAAATTGCTTAACTGTTGTAACGAATCGGCGTGATCGATGTGCTCGATGTAACTGCCGATTTTCTCTAAATCACCGGCGAACTCCTGCAGCGGTTCGATTACGTGTTCTATTCTCTGCCGGGTGATATCCTGAAACTGGATAGACATTATGATCGAGTTGATATCCTTGGCAAATGATTCGGCCTGACCGCTCAGTTTTTCGAGATCGCTTTTAGCCTCGTCAATCATAGCATCGATTTTATCAACCGATTCGCGTCCCCTGGTTTTGGTCTGTTCTCCCAATCGACGGCTCATCTCCTTGCTCTCTTCGATCTCGTTCTGCACCTGGGAGATCAGCTGTGTGATCATCTTCACCGTCTCTTCGATCTCTGCGGTCGCTTCCTCAGATTTCTCGGTCATCTGCTTGAACTCTCCGGCTACCACCGCAAAACCGCTGCCATGCTCTCCGGCCCGGGCCGCCTCGATGGTGGCATTGATAGAGAGCACCCGCGAGTTTTCGGTGATTTCACTGGTTGTGGCCACAATCTCCTCTATCGACTTTGTCTGCCGTAACACACTGTGGATTGAATCGCTGTTCTTTTTGATCTGTTCTAGCAGGGTATCCAAACCCTGAGTCAAGGAATTCAAATTGCTGCGGATAGCCACCAGGGCGCTTTCGGATTCACCGCCGGAGCTGCCGTGCGACTCTCCTTCGGAGATCGCGCCGAAGATCTGGCGTACATCCTGTACCTGCTCCTTGGCCTTGCGGTTAATGCTGATGAAGCTGCGCGACAGCTCCATCGACGCCTCTTCGGTGTAGTCGATTACCGCCTGCAGCTGCTGGTTCAGGATGGGGATGACCCCGGCCATGCCCGAGAGTGCCTCCATTACATGCCGGTGCGCATCGGTCTGCAGCTGTTCATGCATCTCCTCTGAGGGCTGCTCCGTCTGCTCCGCCCGGTCCTTCGGCTGCAGGCCTGCGGGGCCTGCGCCTGCGCTTGCCCCGGGTTCTACTCTTTCCCGCACACCGGTCTGCTCGCCGGCAGTACCGCTCATTTCGCGGAGATTGTACAGCGCCCGGCCCTGCAAGAGGACCAGGACTATCAGCGCTACTGCCGCCACCGCTCCGGCCAGAGCCCGGAGAAACAGAGAGGGTATGAAAAGGGCCGCAAACAACGCTAGAATCAGCAGAACAGTGAGGGGCAGGTAGCCTTTTCTCAGTCTCTCAGCCATATTCCCTTTACTCCGAGTCACCGCTGGGCGCTGCAGCCTCGCTCTGCGCCTGATCGGCCATCGAGGAGATTTCCTCAGCGGTGAGGATTTTGTCGATATTCAGTATCACCAGGAAGCGTTCGTTGCTTTTGCCGATTCCTTCGATAAAGTCGGTATCCAGGCGGGTGCCTATTCTAGGGGTTGGCTCTATGTCCTCGGGCTGCAGCTGGATGACCTCGTGCACATTGTCGGCGATAGTGCCAACAGTAATAGTCTCGTTATTCAAGGCAATTTCCAGCACGATGATGCAGGTGTCTACCGTACGCTCGCCGGCCGGCAGATTGAACTTGAGCCGCAGGTCCACAATCGGGACAATGCCCCCGCGCACATTGATAACTCCGCGCATATATTCCGGAGTTTTGGGAACCCTGGTGATGGGTTGATACTCCAGCACCTCTTTCACTTTCGACACTTCGAGTGCATACAGCTCGTCGCTCAAACTGAAGGTCAAGTAT
>JAASTM010000192.1 GCA_021767325.1 Spirochaetales bacterium | reverse complement strand
GGATAACTTGTGTACTACAAGGGCTAAACTCCTTTATTAATTGGAGTTGCGAGCAATGTAGCTTCATGCTACTATTAGGCTCGAGACAAAGGATTGTGCCTGTGAAAAAAGCTGTAGTAGTTTCTGCGGCATACGTCGGATTTTTCCTAATTAGCCTCACGCTCCTCACCGCGATTTCGCTTATTTTTACCTGGATAAGTAATTACTCTCCGGTCTACCAGTCCGCCGCCTTTATGCGGCACGCCCTGGCGAGTATGCTGCAGGTGCTCCCGGCCGCAGTCGCTCTGTCGCTTATGCTGGTATTGCTGGTACGCACCCGCAGCCGTACCCGGGCTCCGATCCTGAGCCTGTCTATCAGCATTTTGGCCATTGCCCTGTATGCCGGGACCGCCTTCCTGCTGATGCAGCTCAGTACGCACACTGTGAACCCCCAGAGCAGCAGCCTGCCCTTTTATGAGCAGCGGCTGACACAGATCGAGCAATCCCTGCTGTACACCGGCACAATACGCGATATCGACGATGGCTACCAGATTACACCGGTTCTTCACATCGATCTGGACAAAGCGGATACCCCCCGCATCAGCTATCATCCGCAGGGAATCGCATATCCGGCCGAAAACCGGATACAATCCGCAGAAGCACAGGGTATACTCGAATACAGTCAACAGGCAAACCCTTTCTATGCATTCGTCAAGCCGCCTGTAATTATAAACCGCCTGCTTGTTGAAATGGAGGGGGTCACTACAGCGCTGAAGCAGAGCGCCGCCCGCAGTTGGATTTTTCTTCTGATCACCGCAGCGGCGCACGTACTGTTTTTCACCGGCAGCTGGAGCCTCATTCGCAGCAGCAGCTGGCCGCTGCTGAACGCCTTGCTGGGGCTGCTGGTGTTCCGCGGATTCTTCTTTCTGGACGCCGCCTTCCGGGGTGGAATAGTCGCGGAGATGCTCAAAGTCCTTGCACTGGAGAATTACATCTTTCTCGCGGCACCGGCTGCATTCGTTCTGCTGGGTATGCTGTTCATTTTGTGGGGCGCAGTCTACAACCCGGCTCCGAAAGGAGCCGACAATGAATAGATTCGCCCTGCGCAGCCTGGTGTTCATGACAGGCGCCTTTCTGCTGGGATATATCTACTTCTTTGTACAGCAGTGGCTTCAATACCCCGAAGACACTCTGCTCTACTTCTATAAAACTCCCTGGATATTCGAGGAGGCGCTGAGGCTGTTGATAGAACACTTTCCGGTAGTCTCGGTGAGCGCGGTTCTGATCGCCTTCTCCACGTATCCGGCTGAGCAGGCGAAACTGCTGGAGGGTACCGGGGTTATCTCCGCCTCCACCAGCCGAACCATCGTTCTCTTTCTGGTGTTTACCCTCTTCTACAGCATACTGAGCATAGGCCTCTTACCGGAGCTGTATGAGACCCGGCACAACCGAATCTATCAGAGCTCCCTGGCCCGCAGTTATCTGCAGCAGGCCGAAACCGCCGAGCAGCAGGGAAACCTGGAGAGAGCATATACCCTCTACCGCGACTATTTGAGCATAGACAGTGACACCCGCGCAATTAAGGAGAAAGTGAATTACCTCGAAGGCCAGGTGAGTCTTCAGGAGGCCCAGGAAAAACAGCGCATCACACAGGAGGACCCGCAGGAGAGCCTCTGGCACGACGAATACCGCGACATGAGTGCCAGTGAACTGGTAGAGAAGGGGCGTCAGGCACTCGACAACAATGATCCATTCACCGCCCATTATATGGCCCTGATTGCACAGAGGCTGGCCCAGCGCGAGGAGCAGACCAGAGAGGATGCGAAACGGCTGGCCGCCCGGGCGTGGGAGGCAATCGGTGCGATGGAGCCAAGCAGAGAGGAACAGCAGGCCCGGGAGACCTACAACCAAAAGGTCAGCGGCTACGAAGCCCTCACCCGCCAGCAGCCGGTCAAGGCCTACTACATTTTCAAAGACCTGCGGGAAAAACGGCCGGGAGACCCCGATGTAAAGGAGTACTACCGCCGCAGTATGCAGCAGGCACAACAGGTCTCATATTTTATTGATGAAGCCGAACGGTTCAAATCTAACCCGGGAATCCGCAAAATCGTCTACATGGACAGGAGCCGCACCCTGGTATATATCGAGAAACTGGTCATTGAAAACGGCAACCACTGGGCCTACGGCATAGAGCTGATGAATATAAGCGAGACCGGAACCGGTGTGCTGGAACATATGAGCGTTCCGTACGGTAAAATATCGGGAGAAACCCTGATTATGAAGGGAATCGACCGGAGTAATGAAAACCGCAGCATCGAACCGACTGTGTATGTTTCCCAAGAAAACGATCCGCTGCGCACCGTGTTGAAACTCGCTCCCTCCATCCCGCAGCTCATGCGGCTGAGCCGTGAGCAGGAGTTCCTCAACCGCCTCACCCTGCCCGACCTGCTGGCCCTTCAGCCGGTGATCACAGAGTTCGGGTATCCGGCCTACCGATTTGAGGTCCTGACGCTGCTGCGTATACTCGAACCATTCCTCTTTCTGATATTCGCCACCTTCGCGATAGCTTTCGGCTGGCACACCCGGGTGCATAAGAGCGGGTTCCCCTGGCTGGTGCTGATCGTTGCCCCGCTGCTGCCGTTCGTTCTAGACCGGCTCATAATCCTGTACGAGCACCTTCACACGCTGCTGCTGACCGCGGTGGTGTTGAACTTCGGCTTTGTGAGCGGAGCGGTCGGACTGCTGGTCTTGGAAGCGGTGCTCCTGTTCCTGGCCCTCTTCTCCGTGGCACTTCAAAAAGAACTATGAAATTTCATCTCTCAAAGCTGCAACCGCATATAGGCAAACTTGTCGGCGGCACAGCCGGTCTGCTGTTGGGTCTCAAACTCTTCGGGCTGATATTCGGGGTGCTGCTCGGCGCACTGGCCGACATTCTGCTGCAGGACCTGCGCCTACGCCGCAGCCTGCATGGATCTACCGACGGCCGTTACCAGCCGGAGCTCGAGTTCATCATCAGCCTCACCCGTAAAGTTCTGGGGGCGGCCTCACTACACGGCCCCGCCCCCCGTCACGATGTGATGTACCTGCAGGAACAGCTGCTGCGCAGGTTCCACCTGACCCCGCGGGGTGAATCTGTGGTCCGAGAATTATGTAAAAGCAGTGCGGCGGCAGGGCTCGATTCCGACCAGCTCAGCGAGGAGGCCGGCCGGTCTCTGCATTCATCGGTAGAACTGAGTCCCGAGGAACAGCTGGCGGCCGCCCGGCTGTTGTTCGAAGCCGCCACCCTGTCTGAGCCGGACAAGCGAATCAGCCACAAAGGCAAGCAGTACGTGCAGCAGAGTTGCCGATCGTTGCGGATATGCCCGGAGTACGTACAGGTAGCCGCCAAAATGGTCAACCGCGAGGATACGGCCGACTACGAGGTCCTGGGAGTGCCGCCGGAGGCCGGTACCGACGAAATCAAACGGGTATACCGCACCCTGGCCGCTCAGTTTCATCCCGACAGTCTACACGGTTTGAGCGCTGAGCAGCAAAAAGCCGCAACCGAAGCCTTCATGAGAATAAGAAATGCGTATGAAAGGATTATAAAGGAGCGCTGAGGACGGCCCCGAGGCGGACGCTTACTCCGGCTTTTGGGGGAGCGGGGTCCACCAGCGAACCGGCAGATTGCGCACATCACCTTTGGGCGAGGCGACCCACATTCGCTCGTCCCGCAGATATTCGGCTACCCAGCAGTTGTTCTCGCTGTCGCATACCAGGACGGGTACACCGTCCTCCGGCAGACTCTCTTTTGTGCTTAGCCATTTTGCTTCCATTCTATGATTCCCCCTCACAGGTATCTTTCGAATACTCGATACGGGCCCCCAGCGACTGTAAACGTCCAATCAGGTTTTCGTATCCCCGTTCGATCTGATACACGTTCTGAATGACACTGCGGCCTTCGGCGCACAGAGCTGCAATAACCATGGCCATACCGGCCCGTACATCCGGCGAAACCAGCTCGCCGCCGCGCAGCCGCGACGGACCGCTGACAACCGCCCGATGGGGATCGCACAAGATAATGCGGGCGCCCATGCCGATCAGCTTGTCCACAAAGAACATCCGCGATTCGAACATTTTCTCATGCACCAGTACCGTACCTTCCACCTGGGTAGCCACCACCGTGGTGATGCTGGTCAGGTCGGCCGGAAAGCCCGGCCAGGGGGCATCGTCTATCTTTGGTATCATCCCGCCCATCTCGGGCACCACCCGCAGGTCCTGCCCCGAGGGCACGAAGATATCACCGCCGTCCCGCTCCCAGTGAATACCGAGTTTGTTAAAGGCGATGCGGGTAGCCCGCAGGTGCTCGGGGCCGGCGTCCTGTATCTCCAGCTCGCCGCGAGTGACCGCGGTCAATCCGATATACGAGCCGACTTCCATGAAATCGGCCCCGATAGAGAATTCGGCGCCCCGCAGCCGCTGCATCCCTTCGATAGTGAGGATGTTCGAGCCGATACCGGTGATTTTGGCACCCATCGCGTTGAGCATGTGACAGACATCCTGCACATGGGGCTCGCTGGCGGCATTCCGAAGAATGGTGGTGCCGGAGGCCAGAGAAGCGGCCATGATGGCGTTTTCGGTGGCGGTCACCGAGGCCTCGTCGAGAAACACATCCTCGCCGACCAGTTTGTTCGAGGTCAGCTTGAACATGCCGTCTACCTCGACCCGGGCTCCCAGGGCGCTGAAGGCCAGAAAATGGGTGTCCAGCCGCCGCCGTCCGATCACATCGCCGCCGGGGGGCGGCAGCAACACTTTCCCGGTTCGGGCCAGCAAGGGGCCGGCAAACAGAATCGAAGCCCGGATGTGCTTGGCCAGCTTCGTTGGTATTTCATGGGTGGTGATATCCGATGCCTGAATCCGCACCTCGTTCGGTCCCAGCCGCTCTACCGCAGCTCCGAGGGTGGTGAGAATTTCGAGCATGACATGTACATCTTCTATATCCGGCAGGCGCTTCAGCACAACCGGTTCATCTGTTAATAGGGTGGCGGCGATACACGGGAGGGCCGAGTTCTTGTTGCCGCCGGCCCGGATTTTTCCTTTTATGGGAAAACTACCATCAACAACGTAGGCGCTCATGTGTTCAATCTATCTCACAGCGCAGCTCTTGGCAAGGGCAGCGGTTCAAATATAGCAGCCTCGGCACGAGAGAATTACTGGGGCTCGATGAAATACTGAGACCCGGCGAAGGGGTTCTCGTTCATGCGAACGCTGCACTCGCGTACGCTCGAACTGCCGTTACGCAGGATGAAGCGAATCGAAAAACGGGTACGGTAATCGGGCTGCATGCTTTGCTTTTCGCCGGCAAAGGGGTTCTCCAGTACCCGCGGAACGATCACCGTGTTGAAGACGCGCTCGCCCCGGTCGATCTTGGCCTCGATCTCGGCATCGTCTAGTGGTTCTGATTCGTCTCTTCCGGGCTGAGAGGGAAACAATTTGATAAACAGCTCTCCCATAGAAATATTTTTATTCATCAGTTTCTGATACTGCTCATCGGGCAGGACGAGCGAAAAAGCTTGCGCCCACT
>JAASTM010000191.1 GCA_021767325.1 Spirochaetales bacterium | reverse complement strand
ATGGTGTTGGTGATAAACCCGACAGTTGTGGGCCCTGCCGGCGGGTTGGTCCGTTCCTACGATACGGTGCTTGTCGAGGAAGAGGGCTGCCGGATAGTCGGCTGGTACAAAGACTGGAGCAGCCCGTACAAGGCAGTTGCCTCCTATCAACACGGCGGCGGCTGATCCTCCGGCTTTGGCCGGGCGGTTCCGCCCGGCCGCCGCGAGCAGAGTTCCGCTGCAGCCTGTGCTTTTTAAGTGACTTTTATTTGACGGCTCATCCTCTTCATGGTAAAGTATAAATGAAACACCATCCCGTGATGCGGAATTATAAAAAGGCGGCCAAATAAAATGGAGAAAGTATTTACCGAGGAGAAGGATAAATCATCAGTCCGTGCTTTGGATAAGGCTATCAAGGCGCTCGAAATTATTGCCACCCTTGACGGAGACATTGATCTTTCGGCTTTATCAAAAATGACTGAGATACCTAAAAGCACGATGTTGCGGCTACTGAATACCTTGAGTTCGCACAATCTTATTTACCAAGATGAAAAGACGAAGCGGTTTAGACTGGGTATGCAGCTGATTGCACTGGGAAGAGCGGCGGAACGCTCATTTAACCTGGTGCAGCACATGCATCCGTTTCTGGTCGAATTATCGGAGAAAATCGGCGAAACCGCTTCTCTGATGGTTCTCGAAGGAAACTGTTCGGTATACATCGATCAGGTGGTCAGTACACGGCTTATTCGCGGTCAGCCGCAGATAGGCAAGAGCATCGAGCTGCACTGCAGTTCCGGCGGCAAGGTGCTGCTGAGCGCAATGGATGATGCCAAAATAGCGGGTATGCTGGACGGCAAAGTGCTGAAACCGCGAACTGAAAAAACAATAATCGACCCTGAAGAGCTGAAGCGCGAAATCTTAAAAATCCGTGAACTCGGTTATGCGGTTGACGATGAGGAAGCCGAAATCGGGGGGCGCTGTGTGGCGGTTCCTCTATGGGACAGAAACGGTAATACTATCGCGGCGATTACGGTGATGGGACCCACGACGAGAATTCGTCAGAAGGATTTTCCGAAACTTGCTGCCCAGGTGAAAGCGTTGGTACTGCAGGCTTCACAATCCCTTGGATTTCGATCCGATTCTGAGATGATACATAAAAATTAGACAAGGAGTAACAGAACATGAGCGGAGAATTCCCTTTTTCCTCTTCTCTAAAAGCCGGAAAATACATTTTTGTCTCCGGTAAGATCGGGGTCGACCCGGATAACGGTAAGATTAAGTTGGGCGATATAAAAGGCCAAACTGAACAAACTCTTAAAAATCTCGAAAAAGAGCTAAAAAGTCATGGATTAGATTTGAATTCTGTTGTAAAAACAACTGTTTTTCTAACGGATATGCGGCATTTTGATGCAATGAACGCGGCTTACAAAGAAAAATTCACGAACAGGTTGCCGGCTCGTTCGTGTGTGAGTGTAAGTGCTCTTCCGCATGTAGATGCACTCGTGGAAATCGAACTGATAGCGTATACGGAGGAATAGCAGTGTATAAATTCTACTATCTGGACGCGTTTACCACCAACCGCTTCGAGGGTAACCCCTGTGCGGTATTTCCGGAAGCCGACGGACTGAGCGACCGCGAAATGCAGAACCTGGCAAAAGAGACGAACCTGCCGGAAACCGCCTTTGTTCTGACCTCCGATAAGGCCGATTTCAAGGTGCGCTATTTTACTCCCCGCAATGAAATCCCGTTTGCCGGCCATCCTACTATCGCAACTGCTTTTTTACTGGCCGAAAAGGGAATGATTCAACTACAGGGAGAAAAGACTGTCGTGCAGTTCGAGTTCAACATTGGTGTACTCCCCGTCGAGGTGGAAGCCCGTGAGGACGGTAGCATCGAGCAGGTCGGAATGCAACAGCAAAATCCCGTCTTTGGAGAGACGGTGGATGCTGCCGAATTCGCACCCTTGCTGGGCTTGAAAAGCGAGGATTTCGTCTCGGGTGCCCCGATTCAGGTCGTGAGTACCGGGGTTGCCTTTCTGATGGTACCGCTCAAAACGGTTGAACTGGTGAAGAAAGCTGAAATGAACCGCCCGCAAGTCAGAAAACTGCTGCAGGGGCTCGGCTTGAATGCCATGTTTGTCTGTACACCCAACGGATTCACTGTAGAGGGAGATACATTTTCGCGACTGATGGATCCGGACAATGCCGGGGAGGATCCTTACACCGGCTCGGCTACCGGCTGTATGGGTTCGTTCTTCTACCACTACGGGGTAATATCCGGGCCTAGGATGGTCTGTCAGCAGGGACATCTGCTCGGAAGGCCTGGAGAGGGAATTATCCAATTGGAAGGCGACCCGAAGAATATCACCAACGTAAAGCTGTATGGTAAGGCAGTAGCCTCCCTACAGGGAACGTACGGCGATTAACATCAATATTTGAACTAAGGAGTGTGAGATGAGTAAAAATCCATGGGAAATGCCGGCCAAAACGCCGGAAGATTACTTTTGTGTCAAAGCCGGCCGCGGCAGGGAGTTTTTAGTGCGTCTACCCGACGGCGCGGATCCCCTCAAAGCTATTTCGAAGTTTGCCTCCGATAAGGGCATTCGTTTTGGTAAAGTGCATGCGGCCTGGATGGGCGCTTTCCGCCCTGCCAAATATCTGGTATGGGCACCGGATACAAAGAATCCGGAGAACTGGCACAATGAAGAGATTGCCACAGTGGAGAATCTCTCTATGCTGCTCTCCTGTGCGGGCATGATCGGCGTTAAGCAGAACTACCAAGGGGAGGAAGAGTCTTTCGTGGCACTGCATTTTGTCTCCGGCGGAGCCTGGGATTGCGCCCCCTTCGGCGGACATCTGTTCGAAGGCACCAAGATTGCGGGTGTTATGGCCTTTTATGTAACCGAAATCACCGAGATCGATGTGATTCCGCCTACAGTTGAAGATGCCGACGGTTTCCCTGAAAACTGGTACAAGGAGATTTAATCTGATTACCTACGTAGATGTAGTATATAAATGTGTTACATACATTTATGTAGGTGTTTAATGCTTTGAAATCGAGGTATGGCTGCCAGAAATGGTCCTGCCGCACGTGATAAGGTCGTAAATCCGACTGTTTTCGACTATAAACAGCGGTTGGCATGCTTATTGCACTATAGAGGGCAATGGCTCTTTTAATGCCGCATTGCAGACAATATGGAAGAAAATGAAACGGCGTACTGACAAGTGGCACGCTTAGTGTGAATAATGAGAAAACCGTATTGTGGAATGCTGTTCAAAAAAATGAAATTTTTCTGGTATTTTCTGGAAAAGTAATTTATAATAAATTACAACCTTAGGAAAGGTTGAAACCAAACCAAAAGGAAGGTGTTATGAAAAAGAGAGGTATTTTACTGCTCGTACTGTTAGTGGCACTCTCGCTCACCGTTTATGCCGGTGGACAACAAGAAGGCGCTGAAGGCGGCGCAGAAACCCTGACCGTGGGTGTAAACAGCGAGAATCCCCCGTGGGTTTTCGCAGATGACGGCACAATGACTGGTTTCGAGGTCGACATTCTTGAAGAGTTTGCCGAACGCGCCGGCTATAAAATTGAATACAAGGGTGCTCCCTTTTCAACAGTACTGACTGGTGTTCAGTCGGGACAGTGGGACATCGCCATGTCCTCTATCTGGATCAAGCCGGAACGTGCCGAAGTTATGGATTTTGCCGATCCGTACTATGACTCCGGTATTGGTATGATGACCCGCGAAGACGGCATTACCGATCTCGACGACATGGAAGGCAAGGTTTTCGGTTCCGATACGGGTTCGATGAACGAAGCCTGGCTGATCGAAGCCCAGGACGAATACGGTCCTTACGAAATCAAGAGCTACGACTACTGGGTAGACGCAGCTCTCGACCTGGAAGCCGGCCGAATCGACGGCGTAGTAGTTGACGATCCCATCGCGCTGTACTACATCAAACAGCATCCGGACTCAGGCCTCAAAATGGATCTCTACATTCCTGATTTCAAAGCCGGACAGGCGCTTGCTTTCAAGAAAGGCTCACCTCTTCGTGATGAGTTCAATAAGTACCAGAACGAAATGAAGAAAGATGGCACCTTGGCTGAAATCCATGAGAAATGGTTCGGTGTTAAACCTCCCGCTGACAGCTCTACTGTCAACATTATCGATCCCTATATGCCGAACGAAAAGCCTCCTATTAACTAATTAACAGGAGCTTACAAAATCCAATAGTGTGCCCGACAGGTTCTCTTGTCGGGCACACATATAAAATGAGGTGAATTGGAACGGTTATGAATTCTACATCTGAAGTAAAGGACAATCAAAAACACAGGTTTGTACGCGAGCATCCCCTTTGGTTCCAAGTTATACGCCGAAAATGGTTTATTGCTGCAACATTTCTCCTGTTGGTCGTATATGCCCTTTTGTTACCGGCACGTGAAGCGGTAGCTCCGGTTGCAATGTATGCCAGTATTCTCGGCTTTTTGTTTTTATTACTGGCTTGGAGTGCAAACATACTTGCAAACAAAGAAAACTCAGAAGCTCTAAAAATGGCGGTTTCGCTGCTTCTGATCGGAGTTCTCGGCTGGCTCTTTTATAGCTATTCAGGAGCACAATGGGGGAAACTGATCGATTTTTTCTTTAACTGGGAAAAAATGACCGGAAGCTGGACTACTCTATTTCGCGGATTAGGCATCACTATGATGCTGGCGGCTATCTCAGCGGTGTTCACGGTACTGATAGGGCTGATTGTCGCGATTCTGAGGTCCTTTAGAAGCCCGACGCTGAATGTATTTCTCAAGGCGTATATCGACATCTTTCGATCGGTACCAATGATTGTTGTAATGGTTGTGATCTTTTTCGCACTTCCCTATGCCGGAATAAGCATGGGCTCGATCGTGACTACTATTGTAGCGCTTTCACTCGGATACGGAGCGTATGCTGCTGAATCATTCAGAGCCGGGCTCGAATCCGTGCATACCGGACAAATCGAGGCGGCCCGATCCCTCGGTCTCGGTCGCTGGCAGACTATTAGAATGATTGTGCTGCCCCAGGCCATTCCGGTAGTCATACCACCGCTTACCGGTAATCTGGTGGCAATGTTGAAAGAGACGGCGGTAGCCTCGGTAGTAGCCGCTCCGGAACTGCTGAAGCGGGCCCGTGAATTGTATACAAGTAAAACAAACCCAACACCGCTGATTGCAGCGGCGTTGATCTACCTCGTCGTACTGGTTCCGTTGGTACGACTAGTAAATATGCTTGAGAAGAGGGTTAAACTAAGATGAGCGAATCAGAAGTAATTATTGAAACGGTAGATCTTCAGAAATATTTCAAAGATCTGCATGTGCTTAAAGGTATAAATACACAGGTGCGCAAGACTGAGGTGGTTGCAGTGATGGGCCCCTCCGGCAGCGGAAAGAGTACTTTTCTGCGCTGTCTCAACCGTATGGAAGAGCCTACCTCCGGACATATTTATGTGGAGGGAATCGATATTATGGCACCTTATATCGATATCAACAAGGTGCGAACCGAGATCGGTATGGTTTTCCAGAACTTCAACCTGTTTCCGCACCT
>JAASTM010000190.1 GCA_021767325.1 Spirochaetales bacterium | reverse complement strand
TAGTACTCGCCGGGATTACTGATTAGACCGAGGCCCCGGCGGGGTTCGCTTCAGCCCCGCTTACTCCAACAGACTGACCATTGGACAGGCGCTTGAGTACGTAGCGGTTCACTGCGTTGAGGTAGGCCAATGCGGAGGCCTCTATGATGTCGGTAGACGAGGCTTTTCCGGCGAACAGCTCGCCGTCGATATCCAGCATCAATTTTACCTGCCCCTGCGCATCCTTACCGGAGCCCACCGCCTGGATGATGTACTCCTCCAGCCTGGTCGAAATCTGGCAGCATTCGTCAATCGCGTTGAACATGGCATCTACCGGGCCATCTCCGGTGGCGGTGGCGACATACTCATCATCCTTCTCTTTCAATTTGATGGTTGCCGAGGGTATCAGAGTGTTGCCGGTGTACACATGGAAGTATTGCATCCGGTACCCGTCTATCATCCCGCCCAGAACATTGGAAACTATAGAAAACAGATCCTCATCGTACACCTCTTTCTTTTTGTCCGCAATTTCGGCAAAACGCTCGAAGACCTTCTGAAACTGCTCCTCGGTCAGGCGGATATTGTACTGGCGCAGCTTCTCCTGCAGGGCATGTTTGCCGGAGTGACGGCCCATCACCAGGCTCTCGCTGTGGCGTCCGATGGTATTCGGATTCATGATCTCGTAGGTTTCACGGTGCGAGAGTACTCCGTGCTGGTGAATGCCGGATTCATGGGTAAAGACGTTGTCCCCGAAAATCGGTTTGTTGCGCTGAAACAAGAGGCCGGTCAGGTTCTGCAGAAGCTTTCCGGTCGGATAGAGATACTCCTTTTTGATGCGGGTATTCACATCGTACAGGTCGCGGCGCACCTCCAGGCCCATCACCAGCTCTTCGAGCGCACAGTTGCCGGCCCGCTCGCCGATCCCGTTCAGTGTCACCTCTACCTGACTGGCCCCCGCTTTGACCGCCGCCAGCGAATTGGCCGCCGCCAGACCGAGGTCGTTATGGCAGTGGACTGAAAGATCGACCGTGCCGTCCCGGAACTCAGGCACATTGTCTACCAGCCAACTGGTGAGTTCTCCGAACTCCTCGGGCATGGAAAAGCCGACCGTGTCGGGTATATTCACTGTGGTTGCGCCGTGGGCAATCGCAGTTTTGACCACCTCCAGCAGAAAGTCGTTCTCGGTGCGTGATGCATCCTCAGGCGAGAATTCGATCTTATCGAAAAACTGGCGGGCGTAATCGAGGTGCTCGGCAATCGATTCGAGGACCTGACTGCGATCCTTTTTGAGCTTGTACTGCCGGTGCAGCGGACTGGTGGCGATGAACAGGTGCAGCATCGGATGGGCCGCATCCTTGACCGCTTCGTAGGTTACATCGATATCTTTCTTTACACAGCGCGAGAGTCCGACCACGCTGGCTTCCTTGAGTATTCCCGCAATGCGGCGAACCGCCTCGAACTGCACTTTTGATGATACCGGAAACCCGGCTTCTATCACGTCGACTCCCAGGTTTTCGAGGGCTTCCGCCATCTCTACCTTTTGATCGAGGGTCATCGAGGCGCCCGGTGACTGCTCACCATCCCTTAATGTGGTATCGAAAATTTTAATGTACCGTGCCATATACATGCTCCTTTCCCGTATCGGCCTTCTGTTTGGCTTCATCTTTTTTCAACTTGTAGATCAACGAATCAGTCAAAGCCTGCCAGGAGGCTTCGATGATATTCTCCGACACTCCTACGGTCCCCCAGCTGGTCTCCTCATCGGATGTATTGATGATTACCCTGGTCAGCGCACAGGTACCCGACTCCTCATTGAGGATGCGCACCTTGTAGTCTGTCAGGCGGGTGTTCTTGATATGCGGGTAAAACTTTTCCAGCACCTTGCGCAGGGCCTTGTCCAGCGCCTCCACCGGTCCGTTGCCGTCGGCGGAGGTGTGTTCCACCGGTTCGCTGTGCCCCTGTTCGCTGGAAATATGCTCGGGCACCGAGGCCTTGATGGTTGCCTCGGACCAGGTATTCCCGTCGCCGTTGTTCCAGATCATGACCCGGTAGCCGTGCAGGGTAAAGTACTCCTTCAGCGAGCCCATCAGGGCTGCGGAGAGCAGCTCGAAGGATGCCTCGGCACCCTCGAAGTGGTAACCCTGCGACTCGAGCTCTTTCACCTTTTCTACTATCCTGCCGGCGGTTTCGCTGTTCACCTCTTGTCCCAGTCCCATGCTCTTGGTTTTCTCGATGATGTTGCTCTTGCCGGAGAGCTCCGAGACGGTAGTGAAGCGGGCATTCCCGACCAGCTCCGGATTGATGTGTTCGTAGGTCTGCGGGTTCTTGCGCACCGCCGACACATGTATGCCGCCCTTGTGGCTGAAGGCGTGCTGACCGACATAGGGCATGTGTTCGAAGGGCGTAGTGTTGGACATCTCCGAGACGAAGTGGGAGACATGCTGCAGTTTGCGGAGGTTGTTCTCGCCGACGGTGCGGTACCCGTGCTTGAGGCTCAGGTTGGGCAGTACACTGCAGAGGTTGGCGTTTCCGCAGCGCTCACCCAGCCCATTTACGGTACCCTGCACCATTCTGGCTCCCGAAGCCACTCCCAGCAGCGTATTTGCAACCGCCACATCCGAGTCATTGTGGGCATGCACACCGATCGGAAGAGAATAGCGCGCCACCACCTTCTCGGTTTCGCGCTGAAAATCGCCAGGCAGGGTGCCGCCGTTGGTATCACACAATACCAGCCAGTCGGCACCGGCTTCCACCGCAGCATTCAGGCAGGCAAAGGCATACTCAGGGTTGGCCTTCGCTCCATCGAAATAGTGCTCCGCATCGAAGACAACCTCCTCAACACGCTCTTTCAGGAATTTCACCGAGGAGTAGATCATCTCCAGGTTTTCCTCCGGAGTTACTCCGAGCGCCTCGACCGCATGCAGCTCCCAGGCCTTCCCGAACAGGGCGATCACCGGGACGTTACTGCGCAGCAGCAGGTCCAGATTGCGGTCTTTTTCGGGGGGATTCTTCTTCATACGGGTAGACCCAAAGGCGGTGAGACGGGCATTACGCAGTTTGATCGACTGTGCCTCCTGAAAGAAAGCCGCATCCTTGGGATTCGATCCGGGCCAGCCGGCCTCGATGTAGTGCATCCCCATATCATCCAGGGTCTCCATCACCCGCAGCTTGTCGTACAGGGAAAAAGTTACACCCACCGACTGGGCGCCGTCTCGTAGTGTCGTATCGTATACCATTACCTGATCTTTCATGCTTCTCTCCCTATTTCTGCATTATTTTTGCAGCCAG
The DNA here is from genome assembly GCA_021767325.1 of Spirochaetales bacterium. Next base: position 2,294 of record JAASTM010000190.1, on the reverse strand, counting down.
GACATCATCGAGCGCAGCTTTGCGCCGACATCCTCCAGCTGATGCTCTTTTTCCAGCTGGCGTGTGGCTTTGAACGATGGCGCTCCGGCCTTGTTTTCCAGAATCCAGTCTTTGGCAAAGCGTCCGGTCTGGATATCCTTGAGAATTCCGCGCATCGACTGCTTGGTCTGTTCGGTAATCAGCTTGTCCTGGGTAATGTAGTCGCCGTATTCGGCGGTATTCGAAATGGAATAGCGCATATAACCGAAGCCGCCTTCATAGATCAGATCGACAATCAGCTTCATCTCGTTGATGCACTCAAAATAGGCCATTTCCGGCTGGTATCCGGCTTCGATCAGGGTCTCGAACCCGGCTTTCATCAGGGATGTGACTCCGCCGCAGAGCACCGCCTGTTCACCGAACAGATCGGTCTCGGTCTCTTCGCGGAAACTGGTGCGGAAGAGCCCGGCCCGGGTACAGCCGATTCCCTTGGCATACGCCTTACCCAGGTCGTCGGCCTTGCCGCTCGCATCCTGATGTACCGCGATCAGGCCGGGTACTCCGCGGCCGTCGGTGTACTCGCGGCGTACGGTGTGACCGGGGCCCTTCGGTGCAATCATCACTACATCCACATTCTCAGGGGGCTGGATCTGATGGAAGTGGATAGAAAACCCATGGGCAAACATCAGCATATTGCCCGCTTCCAGTCCGGGTTCGATCTCCTGCGCGTAGATCTGCGGCTGCAGTTCATCGGGCACCAGAACCATGATCAGGTCGCCCATTTTGGCCGCTTCCCCCGGCTCCACAACCTTTACACCATGTTTTTCCGCCTCGGCCCGGCTGGAACTGCCCTTCCGCAATCCGACTACAACCTTACAACCACTCTCATGCAGGTTCAGCGCATGCGCGTGCCCCTGACTTCCGAACCCGATTACCGCAATAGTCTTATCCTGCAACAGGTTGAGATCTGCATCCTTGTCGTAAAAAATTTCTGCCATTTTCTTTCTCCTTGATTTCCTCAATATTGTATATATGTCATGCAGGGCCTCCTTGAAGCCCTGCTCACGACGCGCCGTTTTTCTCCCACCGGTCCATTGCCACGATTCCGGTGCGGGCAACCTCTACAATCTGGTTCGAGGGAAACAGGTTGATGAAGGAATCCACTTTCTCGCTGCTTCCGGTTATTTCCACTACGAAACCACTGGTGCTCGAGTCGAGAATCTGCCCCTTGAACACATTGACCATCTGCAGCACCTCGTTGCGTTCGCCCATCGGTGCTTTCAGCTTGATCAGGCCGATCTCACGCTCCACCTTGCGGGCCGGATGGATCGTCATGATTTTTACCGTGTCGATGATCTTGTAGAGCTGCTTCTGGATCTGCTCGATACTGCGGTCATCACCCTTCACGATAATCGTCAGCCGGAACATGTCCTTCTCTTTGGTCGGCCCGGCGGCGATGCTGTCGATATTGAAACCCCGTCGGGTTATCAGGCTGGTTATCTTCGATAACACTCCCGGATGATTCAAAACCAGCAGTGAGATTATGTGATCGCTCAAAATTGTTTTGTCTTCGCCCATTTCTCTTTCCTCCTACATTTTGCGGATAACTTTATCCAGGGGTTTGCCGGCCGGTACCATCGGCACTACGTTCTCTTCGCCTTCGACCACCGCATGCAACAGCATGCTGCCTTCGCTCTCGGCGAACTGCTTCATCGCCGTTTCGGCCGCATCCACTTTCTCCAGCTTGGCGGAGGGAATGCCCATCGCCTTGGCCAGCAGGCAGAAATCGGGGTTGTCGCTCATCTTGGTGCCGGAATAGCGCTTTTCGAACAGCAGCTGCTGCCACTGCCGGACCATTCCCAGGTAGCTGTTGTCGAGCAGAAGCATCTTCACCTTCAGTCCGTACTGCTTTACGGTGGCCATCTCCTGCATGTTCATCTGAAAACCGCCGTCCCCGGAGACTGCCAGCACCTGGGCATCGGGGTTTCCCACCGCCGCCCCGATAGCCGCCGGCAGCCCGTAGCCCATTGTGCCCAGACCGCCGGAGGTAAGCAGGCGGCGCCCTTTGCGAAAGTGAAAGTACTGGGCCACCCACATCTGGTTCTGACCGACATCGGTGGCCACTATGGTATTTTCGGGAAAGTATTTCTGGGCAAGCTGGATGAGATACTGGGGTTTCAGGGTATCGGTGGTGTCGTATTCGAGCTGGTGGCTCTCCCGGAACTGCCGCAATTCTTCTACCCACTTAGAATATTCCCCGTAATTCTCCTCCCGGTTGAGTTCCTCCAGAACCCAATTGATCGGTCCGACGATCG
>JAASTM010000189.1 GCA_021767325.1 Spirochaetales bacterium | reverse complement strand
CTGCGCAACGGTGAACTCATCCAGTACAATAATGTTACCAGCATTCTCTACGAGCCCGAAAACGAGTTTGTCGAACAGCTCTTAGGCCACGATCGCAACATCAAGGCACTCGTGCTGAAGAAAAACCGGAACTATATTGTACAAAACGGCTATCTCACAGTGCACAAATCAGATAACCCCGAACGCATCCAAGCAGCAATCGAAGAATCGCACATGAACCGGGCCCTGGCTGTTGACCGTGAGGGCTGTTTCGAGGGAATTTTCGTGCTGGAGCACAGCAAACACTCAGCCAAGCCGCGGCTCACCTTGCTCGACGACGCCATTACGGTCGACAAAAACAACAATCTACAGGAAACCTTGAGCCTGATGATCGAGGCCGGAGAAGCCCAGCTTCCGGTAATCGGACACCAAAAAGAGTTCCTCGGGGTTATCAATCTCGAGGATATCTTTAATGAGTTCCGCGACAGCGGGCGGTAGAAGCGCCGGGGCTTACTAACTGGATATGAACCTCTTACAATATACTTCGTTATATTGTTGGCGGGGCGGGTGTTACTCGCCTCGCCTTTTTATTGCCCGCGTTTGAGTTGAGCTGCGCCCGGGACGGATCACATCTCCAGGCTTCTGGTACGAAACCCGTACCCGATCACATCGTGCACATCGTGCATCACCATAAAGACATTCGGATCCTCTTCCAGGACCAGGCGCTTCAGCCTGGATGTCTGCCGGATATGAAAGGTCACGTATAAAATAGTCTTTGGCAGATGCGAATAAGTCCCCATGCCCTGAAAATAGGTCGCCCCCCGGTCCAGCTCAGTGTAGATCCTGTCCTTTATCCGTTCGGCCGCCTCGTCGCTGGCCGGTATGATATAGGCCGCCTTCACCCGGCTGAAACCTTCGGTCACGATGTCCACAAAGCGTGAGGAGAAAAACAGGGCGAAGTAACTCCAAATCACAATATTTACATCCCGAAACATATAGCCCGTGAACAGAATAATCGCCGTCTCAACAATCAGGTACCCATTTCCCATCGAAATGTTGAGGTGCTTTTTCAGGATTGCCACCGGCACATCGGTCCCGCCGGTGGAAGCCCGCGCCTTGAAAATCAGTCCTATCCCCACCCCGACCAGCAGTGCTCCGGCAATAGCCGCCACAAAGATACTGTCGGTAAGGGCCCACTGACTGATCGGTTTATAGCCGCCACCGGCCAGCTCGTTATATTTGTCAAACATATCCCGCAGAAAACCCCACCGGTACATATTCACCGGCGACATCACATCTACGGCCACCGCACTGGCAAAAAACCCGACAAAAGTTCCGGTGCCGAATTGCCGCCCCACAAACACCATCCCGATAATCCAGAGCGGTATGTTCATTACGATCATACTGATACCAACCGGAAAACCGAAAAAGTGAAACAGGATCTGGCTCAAGCCTCCCACCCCACCCGGAGCAATCTTGTACGGCACCAAAAACCAGGAGAGCCCCGCCCCGAAGGCAAGACTCCCGACAGCGATCAGAGCCGCCTGTCGTGCTAACTCCACGGGGTCGATTCTACCGATTTTCAGATGCCGCAACCGGGCCATTAACTGCATGAGGCGCTCCTTAATCCAGAGTTACTGCGTCCTGTGCGCTGTAGAGGCAGGTTAGCATAACTGTATGAGAAGGAGAAGTGGGTCAGTATTGTTCGTAGGTATAAGTTATCCGCTCGTCAGTTCCATATAAGTTATCACTATTCTCAACAACTCCCGTGGAAGGAATGATTACAATAATATCAGATCCATATGTAGCTGCTGCATTCATAGCATTCACTATGTCCGCATTCCCAGTACTAGTTTCCTGTAATGTAAAATTACTCTCATTATAATAATCTATCAGTTTTAATCGTGTGCTATCATCAGTATATTCAACAAATGGAGTGATAAATGGATATGCAGCTGCATCATTTATTGAAGAAAATGGTAATTCTAAAGTTGCGGATGTAAAATGAATATCCTTCGGAAATTCAAATTGCAAAATAAGGTACTGTTCATTACCTACCGTGTTATCTATCCGGTAGTTTCCTGCGGTAGGTGGTTGTGTTATTACACCGTTTGCATCCATCAACCAAGCGTTAATAGGCAAAACGTTACTGTCTGTAACTGTAGGCAAACTACTTTTTTCCTTAATTTCAATTTTCTCGAACAAAGGAGCAAGCCACCGCATTCCTAATCTCGGATACAGTGCAAACCACACTTCGTCGCCCTGAGAAAGTCCATCAATCTCTTTACTGTATAGGTACTTTTGATCTTCGAAAGAAAACCCGAAACTACCGCCAGAGTCAGGAGGTAAAGGTGCTGCCCTTACCGGAATCGCCTTGCCCACACTGTAAACCAACATAGCCTCTTCGATGACATCGTCGTCATCGTAATTGTTAAAACGATCTCGCCACGGAAAACTGACTTCAACAGTATCTGAAGAAAGCTGTGCAGCGAACACGTCATATATTTGAGCTTCCCAGTCGTTAGGATTCTCTCTTCCGTGCATTGGTGGCAACATGAAATTACATGCAGAGAATAAAAGTACGACAGCGATTAAAGCGATTAAATACAGCCACTTTCTCACCATCACCAGTTCCTCGCTATTTCGATATCTATGCTCGGAAAACTTGTATAATTAACCGTCGTGGTTCCCTGCATTTTAAGCAATATCCCGTTGTGACGATGGTACTGAGACTTCGCTAAAACCTTGGTTATATCGACTATTTGAGTACCAGTAGCACCTGCACTCAGAGGAACCTCAATTCTTACACTTCGATCAACAGAAAATTCTGCCAGTCCAATTCCTTGATCAATTAAGTTATCGCCATCGGAATCCTCGATATAGCTGCGTAAAGGGTATATTAACACTGTGTCGTCAGCAGGAATATTTGTGAATTCTAGTACCAATTCTGCAGACATAATAACTTCTTCTTCCCAAAAATCCTGATAATAATAGAGATCCGCTTCATCACCTGAAATCGTTCCAAGGCCGCTTCCTGGGGTTACCTCAGTTGAGATTACCGCCGAAATACCATGTGACGCAAAACTGCTCCACATATTATAGTCAAACCCCTCCATATACAGAGAAGTATACAACGGCCCCACCCAGCGGCCGTCTTTCTCGTGCGCATACAAGGCAAAGTAATGTTCCCGGTCGCTCTTGAGGTCTGAAAAAGTAGTCGCCCACAACGGATTTGTTGCAGGATCCCAGTTTTTTATCTTGAATACTTTGCCTCCCAGTCGGCTGTCGGGATAATTGCCGCGATTATGTTTGATTACAATTTCATCGTATACCGGCTCTAATCCCCGGACTTTTCGTTCTAGATCGTACCAGTCCCAGACAACACGCACGGTTCCATCGTCAATTATACCAGCTTTTAGAGGACCAAAGGACTGATTCGGATCATCCGGATTGTGATTAAAAGCCGGCAGCAATACAAACACATCACACGCGGTAAAAAGTGTAATGACTATAGCAAATGTTCCTGCAAATTTGAGTAACGCCTTCATATCTATCTTCGCACCTCGAACGAAACCGTAATACCCCTGGGAGCCGGAGCAACAGCTACTGCAAACGGCATCCCCCGCCCCCCTGCATCCGCTACTTCCTCGGAAGAGCGATTCACAATTGCCCGTGTTGAAAGAACAGCTGCAGTTGTGTACATCGTTAGTGCGCTCAATCCGGCAGTCAAAGCATACGTTTTGTACATCGGCGCAGGATCGGCATCGGGATTTCCGAATGGAGAATTGGCTGAAATGGAGGATTCGATTGCCTGAGTATATAAATTGAGTGCTACCTGAGTCAGAACGGTACCTGCGCCGGAAAAAATATTGCTGAGTCCCAGCTGAAAACCAGCGGTATCGGAAAGAACCAACTGCTCTTTCTCTCCGGGCCAAAAATAGGAGGCTGTAATACCAATTGCGCCTAAGGCCTGGAGTGACAACGCACTATAGCGAGAAATTTCATAGATAAAGTGCATGTCCCGGTAGTCATCGTATTTATCTGCAATCTCATCCGCGCTGCTATGCTCATTCATATAATCATTGTACAGCTCCATACTGTAAAAACCGAGGCCGCCTGATACAAGCGAAGTGATCCTGCCGGCGTGATAAAGAGAATTAGACACTGCCAGAAAACCGCGGGTGCCTTTGCGGATAAAAATCACATCGTCACGCAAATTGAGATATGAATAAGCCAGAGCTCCCGAGCCGAGACCACCGATTATATAACTACCGATATTTAGACCGGTATATACGCCGTGAAAGTGGCGGTACTCCTCATACGGGTCCATCCACAACACGTCGTTCATGTAGAGGCTCCAGGACTTTATAGCCCGCATATTGGTTTGGATGGAGGCATCAACCAGGGTATTCGATAGAAACTGCAGGCCATACCCCGAGAGCATGACATACTTCTGAATCTTCCGGGCCCGGGCGATGCGCTTCTGCTCCTTTTCCTCTTCGTAGAGGGTTTGGATTTCCTCCTGCACTACCTCCTCACGGGCCTCCTGTTTGGCCTGCTCCTTGGCTTTTTCCACAACAGCCTTTTGTACCTTTTCCGGAAGACGTTTAATCGCCTCTTCGGGATCCTCCTCGGCAATCTTTTCCAGATCAGCCAGATCCTCACGCAGCTCGGCATCCTCATCGGCATCAGCCTTTCGGATCTCCTGCACCTTCTCCTGTACTGCAGAAGGAAACTCCGCTGCAATAAACTCATCGGTAACGTCCATTACCGCGCGGTCCACATCTTCTAAGCCGACTGCCGTCTGCTCGCTGGTAAGTACGGATCGGCCGCTTTCAGAGTCCACCACTATCATCTTTATCTGGTACTGGGCACCGCGCTTGGTAATAGTTCCGGCAGCCACGTAACGGCTGCCCTGCTGTTTTCCGATCTCCGTCAGACGGGAGGTAATTTCACGGGGTTCGAGATCCGCCGGAAGGGTATCTTCAGCTGTTTCGCTGAGCTCCGGAGCATCAAGCACACTCGGTGTGAGTACCTCTGTGCGGGTAAAGTTCTCCTGAACCAGTTTAGTCAGCAGGAGGCCTGTATAACGGGGGGCATCTCTGGCGATAATAGGAACAACTAGTACGGATTCGGCTTGTATCTCATTTGGATCACCGGAAGAGGCTTGGGCCTGATCCTGGGCAGAAAGACCCCCCACTGCCAAGAACAGCACACATACTGTGAGTAGACATGTATTCCGGCTCACTGACGGGCCGATTCGCCACCACATTCCTAAAAAACTCCAAAAAACTAACTATAGTCAGACTTACACACACTATAACACAGAATTCAGACTAAATAGTATAATTAATCTTAACATCTGCACAATAAAGGGTTTCGCAGGTGAATTGGAAGGTGGCGCGCCCGCTCAGAAGTACAGCTTTACTGAAAGATAATAGAGATCCGGATATGCACCGAACTCCGTGTCTGAGGATTCTCCCAATCCAACATAACACCCACCGCTTATATACACATTCTCGGTAAAGTTGTAGTCAAAATCCAGCGAAAGATTAGTGGAATAGTCGTTCACATTCATTAGCAGCATT
>JAASTM010000188.1 GCA_021767325.1 Spirochaetales bacterium | reverse complement strand
GGGCTGACCGCCGTGCGAATAGATGGGTGAATAGTGATAGATATTGCGCACCCCGGAGCCGAGTTCGTCGGCCAAGCCGATTTCCTTGAACACCCGGGCTATTACCGGATTCTTCGGAAAGGGGGTGAATGCATTTGGGTCTATCATCCCGTGACCATGCGGGCGGTTTGCGTTTTCAAAGACTACACGGTGCTTCTCGATGATCATTTTGGCCGGGTAAGCATGGGTAAACTCGCGGTGGATGAGCAGGTTCGACACGGCCTCCCGAAATATTTTGTTTCGCAGGCTCACCCGACCGGATTCCTCCTGGTAGAAGGGATCGGGCAGGTGTTTGACCACAAAGGCCATCAAACGGTCGTAGCTTTCGATCAGATTCACCCGGATGTCGTCACGGTCATCGTAACGATTAAGATTTTGAACCCGCAGCAGTGCATCGGTGCGATGATGTGGCACCACACTCAGGATAGCCTCCTCGGTTCCAAAGAGAAGCAGCGCAGCCAGGGTTAGACCTTCTTTTCCAGTGTTCCTATCGCGCTTGTACAGCTGAGCGCTGGTGAGCATTTCAAGGGTGTCCATCTGAGACCAAGGGTGGCTGCCCTGATACTTGTTTGAGGCCTGGATTTTCGCCCGTTTGATTAGATCGGGGCGCAGATCGTCGAGGGTAGCATACGGATAAATCGTGTTCTCGGAATAGGTGGCCTGTTTGCGCAGGTAGAGCTGAGATATGTGCGACGGGTTTGCGGTTACGTCGAAATCGCCGTCATCATTCCTATCGAATATTCTGCCGGCGGTTTGGTGTACCTGTGAACTTTCCGGTACAAAGATGTGCACTACCTTTTTGCCGTCGATTTCTGCAACCTCCGGCGAGAAGTAAAAGGGAGGAAAGAGCTTCTGCGGGTTGTTGGCCGTGGTTACAAAACTGGAGACGATGCCTTCGACGGCGGTTTCATTGACTCCGCATATGCTCCCATTGTCCTCTACTCCCAAAAACAGATGTCCTCCGCTGCGATTCAGGAAGGCACATACCGTTTCGAATATATTGGAGTTCATCCGGGTCTGTGACCTTTTGAACTCCACCGAGGTGTTTTCACCGTCTGCAATAATCTTTTTTAAATAGCCTGTTTCCATACTTACTTTTTCCGCTCCAAGAGTTTCTCCGCCGGCTCCCAGTCCGGCTCGTTCCGGCAGGCTTCCAGCTCAGCCGCACTCAACAGCTCGCCGTTAAACGCCTTCTTCAATATACTCTGCCGCAAGGATTCGGCCTTGGCAATGTTCTCATTGATGGTATCCGCCAACTTATCCGCCACCGATAAGCGAGTTTCGATCTCTTCAACAATGCGGTGTTGTTCATCTAAAGGGGGGACTGGAATAAGTAAATTACTATAAACGCCAACATTAAGATGCTTTTGTGCTACACCTCGTGATCCTGCACCGAATTGTTCTTTTCCGTATGGCGAGTTATTATATGCGCATAAAAATTTAGATAATAACTGTTCAGAGTCAGGAGTAGCTATTAAAATATCTATCGCATTCGATCCTGCATATCTATTGGGAACTACACACGATGTTCCAGGATAGCCAGATCTCACTATAAGAACATCACCTTCATTCACTTGTGTTCTCTTGTTTTGCTCATTCGCCTCATTAGAGAAATATACCCAATTAGAGTCTTCAACATGGAACTCGTGTACATTAGCTGATCTAAATGCCGGTATCCCTTTACCGTCCGGTGAATAGAATCTCTTTGGTTTAATTACAATTCCTACTTTTACATTCTTACAAGCGTCTCTTATTTTCTTTTTTTCCCAACCACCCTCAAACGCTTTCTTCAAAACCGCCTGTCGATATATTTTCAACTGCTCTTTGGCTGCTTTCAGGTTTTCAATACCATTATCAAGTTCACTAAAAAGCTGTTCGATTTTAGCCACGATCGCGCGTTGTTCAGGGAGAGGGTAAATAGGAAAATTATAGTTCCATAATAGTGAGGAATCAACATGTGGAGTACCAGTACCTTTTGCTCGAGTATTAATTTCTAAATACTTAGAACTAAGAAAGTAATAGGCATAATCATTCTCAATTCCAGGAAAATTAAGCTTCATCAAGGTACTTCCAAGCGCTCCGTAAATACCTTTACCTACATAACCAGACCGAGAACCGTCCCAAACCATAAGAAAGTTATCTTCATCACAGAAGATACAATTTTCACCATCTGTATACTTATCGACTATGCCCTGTTCAAAAGCTTTAATATTTATGTATGGTATAGAAAAGACACTATCACTTTCACTTTGCATCCTTTTCGGTTTTTTACCTTTTTCATGCTCAACAAATGAACCTAACTTTACTATGACAGAATTGTGACTCATAAAAACCTCTTATATAAGCAAACCACAACAGCCCGTTCGTTTGGGCGGCAAGGTGGCGGAGTGAGTGTATCTTCCTCCAAAATATGAAGCGGCAGGGCTTACACTACCAGCTCCTTGTTGAGCTCGTCTATGATATCTGTCATGCGGTCGCCGAACAACTGGTACATACGGCCGCGGCCGCCCCGCGCGTCGAAGGGTGTGTAGTCCAGGTCGTCGAGCTCAATGTGGATACTGTTGGCAATCTGATCCTTCAGCATCCGCAGCCACTCCATCTGCTCGTCGGTAAACTTGGCGCCCGCCCCGGCATGGGTCTCGAAAATCCAGCGTTGAAAATTGTGGTCCACCGTGCGGCCGTAGGCCGTCAGACGGTCGTCGATCTTAGTGACCCGGCGCAGGAGGGCAACCAGGGCCGTCAGCTCGTTCTTGGGGCTGTCGCCGCGCACATCCTCTAGCCGGGCATAGGCCTCCCACACGTAGTGTGGGGCCAGGGTGGGCCGGTCGGCCTTCAGTTTGTCCAGCACCGATTTAATCATCTTGAAGGTCAGCTCGCGTCGGCGGTAGGGCTGGTCGTAGAAAATGCTCAGGGCGTGAATCTCGTCCTTGTGCTCGGCAATGTAGTCAGCAAACTCGCGCACCACCTGCTCGGCCTGGTCCTTGGTAAAGCTGTCCCATTCCGCCCGCAACAGCCGGTCGCGGTTGACAGTATCGATAATCTGCTCATGCACGCGGCGCACGTTCTCGACGTAGTCGTTCAGCGCACCGGTGAAAGGCGCCGCCGCGGCATTGGCCAGTTCGCCCTGGGCCTGGCGGCGCAGCTCGGCCTCTGTTTCGGGGCTTCGCTCGGCCGGCGGAACTTGGGACAGCAGCTCTTCGGTTTTTGTATCTATCGCGTCAGGGTCGTAGGCATTCAACAGGCTTTTAGCCACCGCGTTGATGCTGCGGCCGCCGGACAGCTGTTCAAAGCGATCTTTCTCATCCTCGGTCAGCTGCTTCTCCAGGCGCACCAGGCGGTTGGCCAGCGAGGTGTACAGGTCCTCCTCCTGGGCCCCCACCGCCACCGCGCCCAGCAGCTCTTTGAGGGAAGCACTTGGCTTGCGCTCCAGCGCCCGGCTGTCGGTTTTCTTGCTCTTGGTGGCACCGACCGCATCCACTATCACAAAGTGGGTTTTGGTGTGGCCGGCGTTGCGGGTTACCCGTTTCAGATCGTCGAAGCTGATGGTACGGGTGCCGCGGCCCTTCATCTGGTCGAAATATTTGATGCTCTTTACATCGCGCATAAACAGCAGGATCTCGAGCGGCTTTACATCGGTGCCGGTGGCGATCATATCCACCGTAACGGCGATACGCGGGGCCCAGCTGTTGCGAAAGCGGTTCAGCACCGACTTCGGATCCTCCTCGATTTTATAGGTTACCTTTTTGCAGAACTCGTTGCCTTCGGCAAACTCTTCCCGCACAACCTGGATAATATCGTCGGCATGACTGTCGGTCTTGGCAAAAATGAGGGTCTTCGGCACCTCGATCTCTCCGTCCGGGCCAACTCTGTCGGGAAACATGGTCGGCAGAGCCGCCTTAAAGGCCTGGATGACGTGCCGGATCTGGCTGGGATTCACCACGTCCTTGTCCAACTGCTTTGAAGAGTATTCGAAATCCTCATCCAGCCGCTCCCAGCGCGTACGCCGCGAGAGCTTTTCGCGCTTGTCGATGTACTCCTGGGCTTTGATATGGGAGCCCTGCTGCGAGATTTCCGTTTCGATGGTGTAGACGTCGTAGGGCACATTAACTCCGTCGGCCACCGACTCTTCGTAACTGTATTCGCTGACCACATTCTCATTGAAAAATCCGAAGGTTCGCTTGTCCGGTGTGGCGGTCAGCCCGATGAGAAAGGCGTCGAAGTAGTCCAGCACCTGTTTCCACAGGTTGTAGATGGAGCGGTGACATTCGTCGATTATGATAAAGTCGAAGTATTCGATGGGAACCTGCTGATTGTAGACCACCGGCACGGGTTCCTTGGGCTGCCAGCGCCGTTCGTAGGGGTTCTCCTCTTCGGCCGCCTCTTCCAACTCCTCACCCTTCAGGATCGAATAGAGGCGCTGGATGGTCGAGATGCAGACCTGACTGTCGGAGGCGATATAGCTGGAGCTGAGCCGCTGCACGTTATAGAGTTCGGTAAACTTGCGGTTGTCGTCGGTGGGCTGAAACTTGAGGAACTCCTGCTCGGCCTGCTCGCCCAGGTTCTTGGTATCCACCAGGAAGAGGATGCGGTTGGCATCGGCGTGTTTTAGCAGACGGTAGATGAAGGTGCAGGCGGTGAAGGTTTTGCCAGCCCCGGTGGCCATCTGCACCAGGGCCTTGGGGCGGCCCTCTCTGAAAGAGGCTTCCAGGTTTTCGATGGCCCGGGTCTGCGCCGGCCGCAGCCCGCTGGAATCGAGGGGCGCCATGTGGCGCAGCCGCTGCCGCAGAGAGTCTGCGCTTTTCAGCCATTCGGCCAGCATTTCCGGCCGGTGAAAACTGAAGACCGGCCGGAAGCGCGGTTTGGGATCACGCTTGTCGCTGAATCGGGTGAGGGTTCCGGTGCTTTCGTACATAAAGGGCAGGGGCCGGTTTTCGAGATGTTTCAGCCGGCTCTCGGCGTAGTATTCGGTCTGCTGTTCGTGAACAGTCAGACGAAAGCCCTCTTCCTGCCGCTTGGCCTCCACCACTCCCACCGGCTGGCGGTCGACAAACAACAAGTAGTCGGCCGGGCCGACATCGGTGGGGTATTCGCGCACCGCCACCCCGCGGCGGGCAAAGAGATTGATCTCGCTTCTAGTTTGAACCGCCCAGCCGGCGGCATCCAGCATGGCGTCAATTTTATCGCGGGCTATTTGTTCGGGGTTCTGGTTGTACACTGCCACATGCTTACCTATACATTTATCTTGTAAGAATAGTAACACAGGTAGTGGGAATTGTGGATAGCAGATTTTTTTGCCCTTTTATAGAGGGAGTCCCGCCATAATCTGAGGCTTGAGTAAGAAATTCAGAACTCTATACTCAACACGTTCTTTTTAGTTCCGAGAGGTTTGCAGGTGGCCCCCATCTGGTCTAACAGCGCGCGGATGATCTCGCCTTCATTCCCCAGTTCTTCGGCGATACAGTCGCTGTGAAACATATTCGCTTTGCTTCCGGCCACAGTCAATTCCGCCGAACTCCTTCTGCTCCGCAGCCTGATGGTCAACT
>JAASTM010000187.1 GCA_021767325.1 Spirochaetales bacterium | reverse complement strand
CGTTTGTACACATCGGTGGTTTCCAGTATCTTCTGCTGTTCTTGTCGTTCGATATTGAGAATAGAGGTTATGAAGTCGGCCACCTTGCCAGGGTGATCAATGTTGACCATATTCAGCCGCATCTCCTCCGAGAAAAGCGGATTGTCCTCGGACAGCTGCTTCATTTCCGAGATCAGAGAGCGGGTGAGGGCCTTGACTTCGTCGGAAGAGTCGTTGGTATCATCGAGGTACTCTACCGCCGCACTCAAGGGGTACTCCTCCGAGAGAAACTTCTTGATTTTGAATCGTTTCAGGGTGGATATGAATATATTGTAGCCGCCGTCCGGCAGATTGATCTTCTTAACGATCTTGGCTACGGTACCGACACGATGCAGTTCCAATCCGTAGCGGTCGGATTCCGTCTCATCCTCGGGCGAGCGCGTGAGAGTCAAGCCGATCATGCTGTCGCCGTTCATTGCCTTGTCGATGACTTCGATGTCCTGTTCATCCTGAATCATTATCGGAGTAAAGATTCCCGGGAAAATCGGTTTGCCGGTAAGTGGCATTATGAATAGTCTGTTCGGCAGTATCTGATCAGCAGGTATAATTTGTCTGTCTGACATGATGCCTCCTACAACGTTTGGTTTTTGTATATGTATGGATAACTTTAGTAAAGGTAATCATAAATGGGCCAGTATTCAAATCGAAAAAGCAATATAGAAGCACCCCTGTACATACAGGCGGCAGTGTCGTATTATTGAGCCATGGGTCGTAACTTCCGCACCGAAGGGGTGATTCTTAAGGCATATAGAGTTGCCGAGTACCATAAAGGCCTGATTATTATTTCGCCCGATGCGGGAGTTTTTCATGCAACCGCCTTCGGCGCATACAAGGGAAAAAGCAAACTCTCCGGAGTAACCGAACCGTTCACCTCCGGAGATTTCCTCCTGTACCACGATCCGGTCAAAGATCGTTATAAAGTCTCTGAAGTAGTCCCGCGGACGTACAATGAAGCGCTGCGCGGCGATCTCGACCGGTACTACACAGGGCTTTTCTGGTCTGAACTCATTATCAAGTCGTTCGGCGGTGGGAGTGAGTTTGCTCAACTGTATTATCTGTTGAGTTCAGCCCTCGATTTCCTGGGTCGGACTCAGCACGTAGAGCGAGCCAATCTGCAGTTCGTGTGGCGGTACCTGGACATTACCGGATTCCTACCCGACATTTCGGTCTGCGGCAGCTGTGGTCGCGAAATCGGGCCGGCGGAACCGCTATACTGGCAAAACGGAGAGTTCGTCGCCGGGGAGTGCAGGCTGGCGGCCGAGGGAGATCTTGATCTGCTTACCCTGACACCGGCGGCGAAAAAGTACCTGCTGCACACCAGCCGCCTGTCTGCGGCCCAGACCGAAGCGGTGAGTGTGAGTGCGGGGGAGCTGCGCGGATTAAAACGGCTGCTCTACGCTATTATCGAAGATGTAGTGGGGTTTAAATTGAATACTTTGCAAAAGGGAGTGGTATGAGAGTTTTTACAGCTATACCGGTTCCGGATACACTGCGGGAAAAAATAATTCTCGATACGGCTTCTCTGCGCGGGCGTTACCCCGATTTGAAATGGGTTTCCCAGCAGGCGCTGCATATCACTCTCAATTTTCTCGGTGAAATCGAGGCGGAGCGGGTGTCGCAGGTCCTGAAATCGATGCAGATGGTGCAGCCCCTGTTCAAGCAATTCCGGCTGGAGTTCGATGGACTGGGAGTGTTCCCGCGCCGCGGACCGGCCCGGGTAGTGTATCTCGATCCGCAGAGTGGGATACGTGAGTGCCGGGAACTGCAACAGGCCCTCAGCGGCCATTTGTCGGCATTTTCGGCTCCAGAGAGGAAGAAGTTCAGACCCCACCTGACACTTGCCAGGGTGAAACAGAATACTGACTGGCCCAAACCCGAAGAAGAAGGCCGGGATATACATATCGGCTTTACAGTGCAGCGGATAGTGTTGTACAAATCGACTCTGTGTCCGGAGGGTGCACACTACGAAGAGGTGGGTGAGGTAACTGCTGATGAAATGGAATAAAACTGATATTGAAAAAGACAGCGTCCGCTCAATAGCGGGTAAATACGGGGTGGACTTACTGACCGCCTCTATTCTCGTGCGCCGCGGCGTAACCGAACCGGAACAGATCAAATTCTATCTGGAAAACGATCTGATGTTCAGCCATAACCCGTTTCTGTTTACCGAAATGGAGGACGCGGTGGACCGGATCCAGCAGGCTGTGGCCGAAGGTGAAAAGGTCAAGATTTTCGGTGACCGGGATGTAGACGGCATAACCTCTACGGTACTGCTGAAGGAGGAGTTGCAGAGGCTGGGGGTCGATGCTGAGTGGGCCCTTCCGCTGGGAAATGACCCGTACGGGCTCACCGTTGAAGTGGTGGAGGAGTTTGCCGCTGCTGACGGGGAACTGCTTATTACGGTTGATTGCGGTATTTCCAATATTGTCGAGATTAAGCGGGCCCGGGAACTCGGCATCGATACCATTGTAATCGATCATCACAATCCGCAGGATGAGCTGCCGCCGGCGGTGGCCCTCATAGACCCGAAAATTGCCGATTCCGGTTATCCTTTTCGTGATCTGGCCGGATGCGGGGTGGTTGCAAAACTTATCTGGGCCTTGGAGTTCAGCCGGACCGAAATGTACAAAGAGGAGTTGGTACTGCTGCATGCCAGGCCGGGGAACGACACGGTCATACTGGAGGCGGTCAAGATTTCGAACCTGGTCGAGGTAGACCGTCTGTCCGAGAATCTAGTGCCGGGAATGGTGCGGCCCGATCAGACCCGGCTGGCCGCCTTCCTGATGAACACCCAGATCCTGGTCTACGACGAACAGCAGCAGCGGCGTCTGCTGCAGAAGGTATTCGGGAACGGGGTGGATATCAATGTACTCGATGTGGCCCCTGAAATCTGGAAACTGCTGCCGCAGCTGGAGGGGATGAGCCTGCTGAAGATAAGAGACCGCAGTCGTGCCAACCGCTACACCAGTGAACTGGTGAGTGAAATCGATATATTCGTGTCCCTGTTTCAGTCGTATATTCTGCGCCGGTATCCGGCTCTGTCAACGGAGTTCGACAAGCATCTCGACCTGGTGGCCTTGGGAACGCTTGCCGATCTGATGCCGCTGCACGGGGAGAACCGGCTGCTGGTAAAGCGCGGCATGCGCCAGCTGAATGCGGTGGAGCGGGCCGGCATCCATCAGCTGCTGCTGCAGCAGCGTCTGTTGGGCAAACGGCTCAGCACTACCGATGTTGGATGGCAGATCTCTCCGGCGATCAATGCCACCGGACGGCTGGGGGTTCCCGATAAAGCCGCCGAGCTGCTGATTACCGATGATGCGGAGACCAGACAGCGCCTGGCAGAAGAGGTGCTCGGTCTGAACAAGGAGCGTAAAAAGCTCGGTGATGCGGCCTGGAAGAAAGTCTTGCCCAAGGCTCAGCGCAGTTTCGATGAGCTCAACGGACAAATGGTGCTGGTGAAGGACAAATCGATCCACCGTGGTATTACCGGAATACTGGCCGCCCGGCTGGTGCAGTTTTTCGGCGTACCGGCCACTGTTGTGGCCGATCTGCAGAGTCACCTGGTCGGTTCGATGCGCAGTGTAAAGGGGTTTCATCTGAAGGGATTTCTCTATAACTTCGATGATATTTTTATGGACTACGGCGGGCACGATTATGCGGCTGGGTTCAGCTTGAAACACGAGTGCTTCGAAGAGTTTCAGCAGCGCTTCAGTGCCGCGGTAGCCGACCTGAAACCGCAGGAGCAGGAAGAAGATGTGCTCGACATCGATGCCGAGCTGCCGGCAGACTACCTGAATCCTGATCTGCACAAACTGGTGGAACAGTTCGAACCCTACGGCGAGGACAATCCGCCGATTATCTTTCTCACCCGCAGATTGAAGATTGCCAATGTAGATCTGGTCGGCAAGGGCGAGCAGCAGCACGCCAAGCTCCTGCTCGATTCGGGAGGCTACAAGTGGCCGGCAATATTCTGGCGGGCCGGCGAGAGGGTGAATCGTGATTTCTCGCTGGGAGATACGGTTGACGTGGTCTTTCGTCTCGGTCGAAACTATTTTCAGAACACCGAAACCTCACAATTGACGATACTCGATATTAAAAGAAACTAGTGTATGAATAGACTCCGATCCACGCGCGTATACGCAGCATTGCTGCTTTTGATGCTGGTACTAGGTTCTGCACAAATATCCGCCCAGGCGCTGCGGGCCGTACCCGGTGAGGTACTCACAATTGACCACCCGGGTCCTCTGCAGGCGATAGACTTGGTCGATGCAGATGGCCGGCGCATAGGCCGTTTCAGGAGTTTTAGGACGAATGATTACCTCGACGGGCAGGGGAGTGTGCGGGTATTGGTTCCCCTTTCATCCATGATTGAACCCGGTGAATACGAGCTGCGATATCACAGTGCCGCCGGTACGGCCGAGGAGATACGCCAGATAAAGATCGAGCCCCGGGAATTTCGCAGAGAAACGATACCCCTCAACTATTCCCTTACGGAACTGCGCAGTTCGGATGATCCGAAAAAGTACGAACAGGCCCTGGCCATTCAGAAAATCTATGCACGCTTCAATTCTGACTTGGTGCTGGGCACTCTGCAACTAGGTTTTCCCCTGCCGAAAAAGGATTCCGGGGAGTATAGAATTACCTCGTATTACGGTGACAGGCGGGTTTTTTCTTACTCCGATGAGAGTACCGCCCGGTCGATCCATACCGGCATAGATTTTGCCGCCGATATAGGCACGCCGGTTCTGGCGGCGGGACGGGGCCGGGTAGTTTTGGCAGCTGATCGGATTATCTCGGGGTACAGCGTGGTGATCGAACACATGCCCGGTATGTACACTGTCTATTTTCACCTACACCAACTGGAAGTGGAGTCCGGCGAGGTGGTGCAGGCCGGACAGAGAATAGGTACGGTCGGTATGTCGGGTCTGGCCACCGGACCGCATCTGCACTGGGAGGTGCGGGTTCAGGGGGTGGCGGTGGACCCTGCCATGTTGACACAAATCGAATAAACTGCGAAAATACGCAACACTTATATTCTGGAAGGGGGTGATGACAATCGCCTACATTAAAGTAGATGAAACCGAACCGCTGGAAAAAGCGCTCAAACGTTTTAAACGAATGGTAGAAAAAGAGGGTATAATCCGTGAATGGAAGAAGCGTGAGTATTTCGAGAAACCCTCGACTATCAAAAACCGCAAAAGAAAGGCTCTCGAGCGCAAACAAATGAAAAAACTGCGGAAACTGCAGTCAATGAAGAACTACTAATAACTGCTTCTATAACCATATGGTTGCAGAAAGGGGTGCTGGGCACGACTCGGTCACCCCTTTTTTTTGTGCCCCGCGCGCAGGCCTGGTTTCGACTGCCCCGCGCCTGCCCGAAAGATGGCTTCTGCCCACGATGATGTTGCAGGTTGTTGTATTTACGTGAAAGCACACATATATTAAAAAATATTTCTGAAAACATAAAAAATGCATTTCATGTTTGACACATTCAAAAGGATAGAGTAGGATTAAAAGACAATATTATAAGGAGGCACTATGCTGATTCTTATCTCT
>JAASTM010000186.1 GCA_021767325.1 Spirochaetales bacterium | reverse complement strand
TGGATGCTGTCGGCGGATTCAATCATCGATCGTTGCCACTGCAGCAGCCAGTCGTGACGTGTTCGGTCTGCTCCGTAAGAGTCGGCCAGTACTCTGAAAACCGGTTCGGTTCCTGAACCGCGCATCCAGATAAAATCGGTATCCTCGCCTGCGGCATTCGAAAAAACGATTTTTAGGCCGCCTTTCTCACTACCGCTGCGATACTGCGGGCCGAAGCCCTGCTTAGCCTCGGTTCCCTCGTAATTGATCTCCCGCCAGCTGACAATACCATACTCAGACTGCAAAAAACTACGGTAGCCCTCCCACTCCTGCAGGAATACCTGTTCCCAGCGCCGTTTTAGTGCTGCGTGATCGCGGGTTTTGATCTGCATCTTGGCCTCGGGCTCGTATGCGCTGGTGGTCGAAAAGGGGGGTAAGGACTCCAAAATATCCGCAAGTGTAAACCCGGCAGAATACGCCCGGCGGCTCTCTTTATTCAGGCACCACTCTCGATAGGGGTTGAAGTGGGGTCTTTCATTGCGAAAGGCCATGAGTTTTGCCAGTGAGTATATGGTACACAGGGGATCGCGAACGGTAGAGGGGTGGGTAATATTTCCTCCGTTCGATCCCTCGCCGAGAACCCGAACCTGGTATCCGCGGCTCCGTAATTTTTCGGCGAGATTGACGACATTTGCCTCTCCGACTTCGGCGCGCCACACCTCGGCCCCGAAAGCGCGGGCTATCCGTTCTATCCGCATCGAGGTCGGACCGTTTACTACCACCGCCTTGGGTTGGTCGACGGACATGAAGTGCTGTTGATAGGCCAGCTCAGCCAGTACCACTAAGGCAAATACCTCTTGCGCGGCAATTAGTCTGGGTTCCGGAGTATTTTCAGAGACAAAGACTATATTCCCCCGGTCGCCATCGTTATCTGGTACGTATCCCAGGGTGAATGCAGGGTTGTTCGAGTGCGCCTTGGCAAGGAGGTCCCGGCACAGGTCTAAACTGCTTCCCTCGGGCACAATCCGGTGGACCACCCGCCCGGGAATGGCGTTGTGCATTTCGACCAGAAAACCGGAGTTCTCCAGAAAGCTCTGGTCGATGGAAGTGCTGCGGGCACTGCCGTTCAATTCTCCTATTACGCCGATGGGAGTGCGGCGCAGCGAGTCGGAGAGTTTGTCGAAAAAGACAGACTGCTGCGACACATCATCATACCCGGAGACAACCCGCCGGGTGAACGCGGTATAACTCTGTGCTGCTGACTGCTTGGTACGGCTGCTGTTATTCAAAACCCGCCTGTATGCATTCGGATCGGCATTAGAGGCAAGCTTGGCAATTTTTTCTACAATCCTCTCTTCCCGCAGGGCTGCTCGGAAGTGCTCGATGAGCTCGGCTGAACTGTCACCACCGAAAACCGCTCCGTTAGCCCCGCCGAATTTGAAGCCGTTATGACCGATGGGATTGTGGCTGGCCGAAATATAAATAAAGCCGTCGGCATCGGAATCCAGCTTAGCGGCAGCCATGAGCTCGGGGGCTGCGGTAATAAAGCTGGCTTTGAGCTGCACTCCCAGCGACAGCAGTACCCGCATCATCACGTCCATTAAGGCCGTACCGGTGGGCCGGCTGTCGCAGCCGATCCACACTACCGGGCTGGTGCAGCCCTGCCGGCACAGATACTCGATAAAACAGAGGGCTGCAGTTCCGGCAATTACTTTGTCGGCAGGTGATACCGTTTCTACGGTGCTCTCTTCATCGCCGTCTGCCGCATACACTTTTCTCCATCCGGATGCGGATAGAATCAAAGATTCTACGGCCTGAGTGAGCTGGATGTAAGACGGGGTGCCTTCCGCAAAAGGACTGTGTTCTGTATCAATTGAGTCCATACTCATTTGTACCATAAGAGTACCGCTATGTCAGCAAACTGTATTCATTTTTCATGATTTGATATAGGATGGACGCGATCGTAGAAGAGATACAAGGAGGCTGGATGATGCGCAAACCGGTTCCCAGAGCCGCAGCGATACACGATCTTTCGGGCTTCGGCAGGTCGTCGCTTACACTGATACTTCCCGTATTATCGACAATGGGAGTACAGGTGTGTCCATTGCCGACAGCGTTGCTTTCCACCCATACCGGCGGGTTTGATGATTACTTTTTCCTCGATCTGACCGAACACATGCAGCCGATTGCTGCACACTGGAAGAACCTCCAGGTCGATTTCGATGCAATTTACTCTGGCTTTCTCGGATCGAGTGCTCAGGTGGAAATTGTCCGTCGCTTTATTGATGATTTTCGTACCGGCGACGAAGATCAGCTGGTAATGGTGGATCCGGTGCTAGGGGACGACGGCGAGTTATACGGGCCCTTTGATTCATCGATGGTTGAGGAGATGCGCAGACTGGTCGAAAAGGCGGATGTGATTACCCCGAATGTCACCGAAGCCAGTTTCCTGCTGGATGTCCCCCTGCAGGAGACGATATCGACCGGGAAAATAAAAGAACAGCTGCTTGCACTGAGTGAAATGGGGCCCCGCATGGTAGTGATGACCAGCGTGAAAACCGACGGGAAGCCCGAGATATCTACGGTGGTTGCGTATGACCGCAATGACGGGCGTTTCTGGAAGGTGGACTGCGACTATGTGCCCGCGTTCTATCCCGGAACGGGCGATCTGTTTGCAAGCGTTCTGGTTGGCAGCCTGCTGCAGGGTGACAGCCTGCCGATCGCTATTGAGCGGTCCGTGCAGTTCGTCTCGATTTCCATCCGGGCTACTTTCGGACACCAGGTACCGCACCGTGACGGCGTACTGTTCGAGCGAGTGCTGGGCAGTCTCTCATCCCCGCTGACCAGCAGCTGCTATCAGGTATTGGAGTAAGCGCTGAATGTACCGCGGTATGGTGGTGAGCGACTTCGACGGGACGCTATACGAAAAATCGAACGGGTTTTCCGACCGGGATCTTAGCACATTGAGTGAACTGGAGCAAAGGCAGTATGTGAGAGTTCTAGCCACCGGCAGATCGTTGAAATCTCTGTATCGCGTAGTAGACTCTGGATTTCCGGTAGATTACGTGGTCTTTTCTTCCGGAGCCGGGGTGTATGATCTGAAGGCGGATGTCCTCCTGCGAAGGGTCGTGTTTTCGGCCGAAGAGACTGAACAGCTGTGCCGGCGTTTATTCGACCTGCAGATAGACTTTATGGTGCACCATCCTATCCCGGATAATCACTACTTTCACTATCATCGCGGCAGTGGTGCCAACAGCGATTTCACGGAACGGATAAATCTGTATCAGGACTATGCGATGCGGTTCGACTGGCAGCAGGTGCGCAGCCTCGAGGCAACTCAATTCGTACTGATTACACCGAATGACCACGACCTTTTGAACAGTTTAAGACGGGAATTCGAAGATCGGTGTTCTGTAATCTGGAGCAGTTCTCCGCTCGACGGAGCATCCCTGTGGATTGAACTGTTTCCGCCGGGAGCCCATAAAGGCAGCGGAATCGCATGGCTGGCTGAAAGTCTGCAGGTGAAGCGGGATATGACAATGGCGGTGGGCAACGATTACAACGATTTGCATATGCTCGAGTGGAGCGGCAGTGCATATGTTGTAGCGAATGCCCCGGAAGGGCTGCAGCGGCGCTTCGAAGTTGTACCGCAGTGCGGACGCGGCGGATTCACCGAAGCTGTGCAGCGCTGGTTCGCTGAGCGGGGTGAGACGCTATGATCGCCGTGCTGGGGGCCCTGCAGGCCGAAATGCATCAGACGAAGGGACGGATTACAGGAGCGGAGACCAGCTGGTGGGCCGGCAGAGAGTTTTATCAGGGGACTCTGGGAACACAAAATGTGGTGTGTACGTGGACCGGGGCCGGTATCGCCCAGGCGGCGCTCACGGCGCAGTACCTGTGTTCCCGTTTCGAACCGGAGATGATCCTATTCGGAGGCATCGGGGCCGCATTGAAGCCGAACTTTGAACTCGGGGACATTGTCATAGCCCGGGATGTAATTCAATGGGATATCGATACCTCGGCAATCGGCGGTGGCGTCGGTGTTTTTCCTGGCCGCCAGAACGACAACCGGTGGGCACGGGAGCTGACCGCTGATCCGGACCTCACTAAACGCTTAGAAGAGCATTGCCAAGGACTTAGCGGCAGGGTGTCTACGGGGCGTTTTCTGAGCGGAGACCGCTTCATCCCTATTAAAAACGGCGCTGAAGAGCGGGGGACTCTCAATAAGGCCTTGGGCGGCGATATTGCCGACATGGAGAGCAGCAGCATAGCTTTGGCGGGCAAGCTGAACGACACGCCGGTAGTACTGCTGCGGATTGTATCTGATACCGTACAGGGAGATCGGCCTGCCAATTTCAGAAAGTTCATCCACCGGGCCTCCGAAACCATTGCCGATATATTCGAATCGTTTCTTAAAGCGTCCATTAGCCGGGACCCGTTATAACCGCGGCTGTGACTGCGGTGCCGGCTTGTTGACTTTTTTGAGCACAGACAGTATGATTTGACCCACATTTTCACATGTTGTTCAAGGAGAAATTATGTCCAAATCGCACAGAGGAAGCGGAATAAGGGAAATGCAAAAACAGGGTCGCGGAACTTGCCCTATATGCAAACGAACCGGCATCAAACTGATGTACGAACACGAAGTTAACGAAAAGAAGATCATGGTCTGCAAACAGTGCAATGCGACCATCAAACACGGCAAAGCTGAAGAAGCGCTGGCTTCACTCTAAACTATCGCTTTTATACTCTCAAACGTATGGTCCCGTCGCTGTGACGGGACTTTTTTTGCGCCCTCCCGACGGAAAGTGCCCCGGCACAGGGCTAACGACCTGGCCTTTACTGTGAGTCCTGATGGAGTTGCTCGGTGAGCATGAGAAACCGGGCGAGTACGGGGCCGTCCGGCGCATCCAGATCGAGCACGCGGTTGCTGATTTTTACGGGATGGGGCTCTATATAGACCAGGCGGCTCTCTAAGTAACCCGTCGAGAGAATAAGCGACTGCTCGGCATTCGGCATTACATACATCCCCGGAAAAATAAAATTGCCCAGCGAGTAAGCGATGAGCCCGCCTCTATACGCCTCCATTCCCTGCAGTACGTGCGGGTGGTGGGCCAGTACGAGATCGGCGCCGGCGTCTATACAGGCACGGTAAAAGCGCCGCTGTTCGGCAGTAGGTCGTGAAGTCCACTCCTGGCCGCCATGCGCCACCACGATATCAATCCCCGCTTGGCTGCTGTTTTCGGCAACCGTGTCGAGAAATTTCTGCCCTGAAAAGACTATTCCCGGACGTTCTTCAGTTACCTGGGCCTGTCTACGCCCGTCGAATCCGTTTTTCTCCTGCGGATATGCTCCTACCGAAAGAACTGTGACTTTGGTTCCATGAATAGTCGTGCGCGACGGTGTATACGCCGCTTTCGGAGTTCGGCCGGCGCCGGAAGTCATGAGCCCGTGGGCTTCGAGATGGGCAAGTGTATCGGTAAAGCCGGTGGTTCCATAGTCGTAGCAGTGGTTATTGGTTATCGAAAAATAATCAAAACCGGCCGCTTTCAGAGCGGGAAGCACATCTGGGGAAAAGCGAAAGTTGTACGATTTCGGGGTCGGAACGCCGCGATTGGTAAC
>JAASTM010000185.1 GCA_021767325.1 Spirochaetales bacterium | reverse complement strand
TCAAGCTCGGCATGGCTCCGGCCTCAGCTAAAAGCCTGTTTACCAGCACCGCCGACCTCATTGTCAAAGAAGATCAAACCTGGATCCCGGTGGAAATAACCCTGGTACAGGAGGGTTTCCTGAAAGCGTGGAAGATCGGCGCTAAAGAGTGGCGTGAAACCAGCAGCGCCGAGACCGCCGGCTTCTTCCCGGTACGCGAGTCCTGGCAGCTGTACGAACCGGTCGGCTTTGCCCAGGGAGCAACTGCTATCATACTTCCCGACTCCAGATCGGTGATCTCACAGTATCGAAGCACCCTGGACAGCTTCATAGACCGCGAAATTACCCCCCAGGTCGAAACCATCACTGCCGAACTGAACCGCAGCCGCAACGAAGTCAAATACCGCAACAAACTCGGCATCCTCTATGCCCGCTATGGCCTGCTGGACAAAGCCGTCGCGGAGTTCGAAGCCGTCACCGCCCGCCGCAACTACGTCCCGGCCCTCATCAATCTCGGCAACGTCTACTACCTCAAGGACGACATGCAGCAGGCGCTGCGCTATTATCAGTCAGCCCTGCGGCTCAAGCCCGACAGCTCGACCGCCCTGCTCGGTGTGGCCCGCGCCAGTTATCAGCTGGACGACTACGACACCGTCAACACCTCGCTGGCACAACTGGAAAACGAATCCCCGGAAATGGCCGCCAAGTTCTCCTACCTCGGCTCCGGCGGAAGCGACACCGGCCGGGCCTCACAGGCCCTGGTGCGCGAAATAAACGAATGGGATGAGGAGGAATAATATGAAAAAATTAGGAGCAATCTCTGCCATCTTCTTAACAGTAATGGTACTCCTCACCTGCGAAAACGGCATCAATTTCATCGAAGAAATCGAAACCGAGGTCAAAATCGCCAACAACAAGTTTCTCATCATCAACAGCTCAAGCCCGGAGCAGAATGCCAAACAGATCAACCCGAGTATCACAGTAGAAATCGAGCTCGACCGCGCGGTGAACATGAACACCGTCAATACCAATTCAATCCTCATTACCGGCGGCAGCAATCCCTACGAGGAGTTCACCGCCGCGTACAATGCATCCACTAAGATACTCTCCATCACCCCCACCGACATCCTGGATGCCAGCACCGAATACACTGTCACAATAAATGAAAATCTGAAGGGAACCGATGGCAGTGTACTGCTGGACAATTACATTTTTGCCTTCACCACCGGCGACCTCCCGGCCGGGGATGTGTGGATAAACGACTCCGATCCGAATAACCGAATAAAAAATACCGCCAGCCGGGAGTTCACGGATGATCCGGATATCTATTTCTATATGACCTACAACGCGTATACTACTCAATTCCGCTGGAGTACTTCTCAGTTCGGTACTTACACATCCTGGCAGGCAATCGGATCTTCTGAGGCATACTCTATCCCCTGGTCCGATGCGAATGACGACGGATATTATGAAATCTGGGTGGAATTCGGCGATGGGGACACCATCGGAAATCCAGACAATACCAGCGAACTGCGCTACGATGGAGTCTACCTCGATATCACCCCGGGTACAGTAGATATCACCAGCAGCTTTTCCACAGTTCTCGCCGATTCGAATAACACTCTCAACCTGTATGCCAACAACACCGGCGCAGAGAGCGGAATCCAGAGCTATGCATGGTCATCCTCAGCAGCAGCCGGCGGCAACGCTACCGCGCAATTCGGCAACAGCGCGGCTGAAGACACCACTGTAACCGTCACCGGCCAGAACACCTCCACCTACGGAACGACATCGATCGACCTCACCCTGACGGCAACCGACCGTCTGGGGAGAACTTTTGATGATACCGTTACTGTAAACTTGGACACCTACCGGCCCAACACCCCCTCCGTTTCCGGCAGTTCGATTACTCTCAGTCAGAGACCTTCGTGGAACTGGAGTAGCAACGGCGGCGGTGGACAGGGATTTCGTTATCAGTTGGGCAGTACTTCCGGAACTTGGAGCCTTACTTCATCTGGAACATCCTATACTCCTTCATCCAATTTGTCAGACGGCCTACACCGGCTTTATGTAGGAGAACAGGACATATCGGGTAACTGGTCCTACAGCGGCTCCTATTCTACCCGAGTAACCCCGATGATTCCTTACAACGGGCAAAGTGGGGTGATATATTTTAGAGGTATTACGGCCTCATGGCGTGAAACCAATAGCTCTGATGTGTACACACTACAGCTACTTTCAGGAAAGACGATCATTGGAGAGGAAACTGGCATCACCACTAACAGTTACTCAATTTCCGGTTCCTATTTCCAATCAAGAACAACCTACACGTGGAGGGTATTAGTTTACGACTACAGAGGAACCTATAAGCGCACGCTTGGTCCGTCCTCCTTCACTACCTTGTAGAAAGGAGTATCTGTGCGCAGATCCGGCTACCCCCCACCCAGCCCCGACAGCTGGTAGGCCGAGTAGAGCAGCAGGAGGGACAGGACGCCGTTCAAGGCCAGGCGGACCGGGCGGCGTGAGGCGAAACGGCCGATGGTGCTGCCGGCCAGGGCCCAGAGCGAGGTAGAGCAGAGGGCGGTACAGGCCAGCAGGAGGGCCGAGAGGGGCAGCATCCAGGCGGCGTTCAGGCGGGCGGCCAGGTAGGTTGAGTAGACGGTGATGCCGAATACCAGCACTTTAGGGTTGAGCAGCTGCAGGAGCATTCCCTTTATGAAGGGCATGCTCGGTACCGCGGCGGCGGATTCGTCCAGCTGATAACTGGTTTTCAGGGTGCCGATTGCCAGGTACACGATGTAGGCGGCCCCGATGTAGCGCAGATACACCTCGGCGGGGGGAAAGTACTGCATGATGGTGCTGGAGAGGAAGGCGCACAGCAACATCAGCAGGGCAAAACCGGCGAAGATGCCCAGGCGATAGCGGTTGGTGCGGCGAAAGCCATACAGGACCGCCAGGTTCGCTGAAGAGACATTATTGGGTCCTGGCGTGAAGGTTGTGACCAGGACGAAAATGATAAAAGCCGCCTGCTGTTCCACTTTGTACTCCTTTATTATCCTTTGTGCTTACTGCTCGAGATCACGAATGTCGAGGATGTCGCCGGGCTGAATCCCGGGGTCGTCCAGGGTTCGGGCCAGGCGCCAGCCGGTCTCTTCGGCGGAAGCCAGGTACCCTTTCTGGTGGTAGCGCAGAAACTTGGGGCGGTCGCGGAACTGTGCGTCGTCGGCCCGGCGGATCTGCACCTGCATATCGGTGTCGACGATGCCGGGGGCGATTGCGTATATCACTACCGGAAACTCTGCGTCCTGCTGTTCCAGGCCGGCCACCCGGGTACACATCTCGAGCCCGGCCTTGCCGCTGCAGTAGCTGCTCCAGCCGAAGTAGGCCCGCTGGGCAGCGCCGGAGGAGATATTGGCCACCACCTTGCGGGCGGCGATACCGTTGGTGCGGCGGATGAATCCGGCGGTCAGGCGCATTGGCGCCAGCAGGTTGACCCGCAAATGGAACTCGTCCTCTTCCAGGGAGTGGGTCTCCAGCGGGCCGATGGGCTTCAGCACCCCGGCGTTGTTTACCAGGTAAATGCCTTCGGCCTGCTGCAGATCGATCTGCCGAAAGATCCGGTCGAGAGCCGGCTCTATCGAGGGCGTGTCGGCCAAATCGACTGAGAGAAAATGCAGCTCTGATCCGGCCTCCGCGGCGGCCGGCTTCAAGTCGGGGTTCTCGTGGCGGGCCAGAGCGAAAATCACACTCTCCGGCTGCATAACCGCCCGGGCGATTCCGGCGCCGATTCCGCGGCTTGCTCCGGTTATGATATAGTAGCGCATTACATCCTCCTAAAATATATGGTATTCTTTTTTACAGCTATGGAAAAGAGGCCATCCCCCGCCGAATTGCTCAGATCACTGATATCACAAAACAATTACAGCCTGCGCGAGCTGGACCGCTTTTACCGGATGCTGAGCAAGCGCTGCCACCCCGATGCCACCGGCCGCGGCAGCGGTGACGACTTCATCGAGCTGCGGAAAGTCTATGAGGAGGCGGCGGCCCGAATCATGGTCGCCGCCCAGAACGTGCAGAATGTGCAGAGCACGCCGGCAGCGGCTCAACAGGGGCCTGACGCGCCGGCCCGTCCGCTCCGGTTCGATCCCCTGCAGCTGGTGCGGGAGGCCGGCTACGACCACCGCATGCCCCCGCGGGGCTGTCTGTATATCAGCCTGCAGGCCTTTTTCAGCAGCGGGATGCACAACTACCGCATCCGGGCGATGCACGGTCTGAAGCGGCGCAATACCGGCATCCTGCGCAGCATATTCCATTGGAGCCGCCTGTACGATGCCGATTTTACCCACCTGTTCTCCGCCTACAGCCGGCACACCCTGCAGTTTCTGTCCACCACCTGGGAGATAAAGAACTACAACTACGCCAAGCAGCTGTTTCTGGACGGGGTGCGGGGCTTTTTCAACTACCAGCACTCCGGCCGCAAGGGGACTGCCGAAGTGGCCCGGGACAAGTTTTCCTGGTGCGCATATACCCTGCAGCGGGTGATCAAGATCGAGCATCCGATGGCCCCGCTGGCCGAATGGTTTGCCGGGGAACTCGACAAGGACCCTGTTTTCCGGGATTTTGACTCTTAAAAATTGTAACTAAGGTCACCAGGCGCAGCACTTGGGCCGCAGCCGCCAGCCTGCCGGCTGCCCACGGTTTCACGCTTGTACAAACTGTACTTATATAGTAATATTTATATATGAAGAACCTCAAGAATACTCAAATCGCCATGCTGGTGGCGATGTTTTTCGTGATGTGTGCGCTGCGGCTGTGGTACGGGCTGCCGCTGCTGTTTGCCTTTGCGGTGGTAATGACGCTGGCCAGCGGCCGAAAAAACTACTGTGCCGATTACTGTCCCCTGGGAGCGCTGCAGGACTATTTTCCCGGTGGTTCGAAAAATGCGGAAAAAGGCGGACGGGGCGGCACTGTGCCGGCCTTTATCGAAGGGGCCCGCTGGCCGCTGTTTGCGCTGTTCTGGGGCTACCTGGCGTACAACATCTACACTTCGATCGGAAACCCGACGGCCCTGTGGGCGGCGGTGCTGCTGCTGATGATCCTGAGCATGATCGGGGCGCTGCTGCTGCAGTCTCTGTACCGGCGGCGGGTATGGTGTTCGAAACTCTGTCCCTTCGGACAGGTTCTGGACGGGACGATGAAGGGGCGCCGAAAAGTACGCCCGGCGGCTAAAAGAGCGACTCAGAAGTGACCGGCGGTTCCTGGGCAGTTTGACACTGACCCCCCTGCCCTCTAAAATACACTGAGAAGATCTTACTGCGGAGAAACCTGGTGAAAAAAACAATATACCCCTCTGCGATCAGTGGAAGTGTGCCGATTCCGGCTTCGAAATCTCACACTATCCGGGCGGTCCTGATTGCGAGTATGGCCGACGGGGACAGTACGCTCGGAATGCCGTTGGAGTCCAATGATACCATCGCGGCGGTGCGGGCCTGTCGGGCTTTCGGCGCGCAAATCGATATGCAGGCCGACCGGTGGATTGTCACGGGTACCGGCGGCCGCCTGAGCCCGCCGGCCACGCCGATTGATGTGGGTAACTCCGGTACTACCCTGTATCTGTTGGCCGGTATGGCCGCCCTGGCCGATTTTCCGGT
>JAASTM010000184.1 GCA_021767325.1 Spirochaetales bacterium | reverse complement strand
TTCGCAGTCGGCCGAGCCGCACCAGTGGGTCTCCACAAATCCGTTGCCGTCATTGTAGAGGGCCTTGAACTGCTCGTAGTCGTCCATTTGGTGGGTATTCTCCCGCCGCAGCTCGAGTGCCTTTTCATACAGGTCTTTCTGGATTTGTTCCAGCAATTCACCTACTCGGTCGGCCGCAGCCTCGATGTCAACCGACTCCTTTTCGCCGGTATCGCGGCGCACCAGCATCGCTTTACCGTTCTCCATATCCCGGGGGCCGATCTCGATCCGTACCGGTACACCCCGCATCTCCCACTCGGCGAATTTCCAGCCGGGAGAGTTGGCGTCATCATCGTCGAACACGACCTTGTAGCGCCCCTTCATCTGCTCGTAGAGCTTCTCAGCGTAGGCAACCACTTCGGCTTTGTTCTTGTTTTTGAAAATGGGTATAATCGCAGCTTCGGTCGGCGCCAGCCGGGGCGGGACTACCAGACCGCGGTCGTCCGAGTGGGTCATAATAAGCGCACCGATCAACCGGGTAGATACACCCCAGGAGGTAGCCCACACATAGTCGAGCTGCCCCGCCTTGGTCTGATAGGTCACATCAAAAGCCTTTGCAAAATTCTGGCCCAGGAAGTGGCTGGTGCCGGCCTGCAGGGCCCGTTTGTCCTGCATCATTGCTTCAATCGAGTAGGTGTTGATGGCTCCGGCAAACTTCTCAGTCTCGGTTTTGCGTCCGGTCAGCACCGGAACCGCCATGTACTCTTCGACAAAGCGGCGGTACACCTCGAGCATCTTCAGCGTCTCTTCCTCCGCCTCTTCTCTGGTTTCATGGGCAGTGTGGCCTTCCTGCCACAGGAACTCGCTGGTCCGCAGAAACAGACGGGTCCGCTTCTCCCAGCGCAGTACATTTGCCCACTGGTTGATCAAGAGGGGCAGGTCGCGGTAGGACTGGATCCACTTCTTATACATACTCCAGATGATGGTTTCGGAAGTAGGCCGGATGACCAGCGGCTCCTCCAGCTCATCTCCGCCGGCGTGGGTAACCACCGCCAGCTCCGGAGAAAAACCTTCCACATGTTCGGCTTCTTTATGAATAAAGTTTTCAGGAATCAGCAGGGGGAAATAGGCATTGCTGTGCCCGGTTTCCTTGAACATCTTGTCGAGCTGCCCCTGGATGGCCTCCCACAGGGCATATCCCCGCGGCCTGATGACCATACATCCCTTCACCGGCGAGTAATCGGCCAGTTGCGCCTGCACTACAATATCTACGTACCACTTTGAGTAGTCTTCGCTGCGGGGGGTAATTTTTTCCGCCATATATACCTCTATTTGCTATCTTATTGTTTTTTGGAGAATAATTTGCAGAAGTATTGTACTAAGGAGAGGCGGGATGGTCAATGCTGCGGCCGGCAGCAGGTGACAGGGCGCTGCCACACGTCAACACATAAAAATCTGCCGGCCGGCCCGATACTTATTTAACTAGAGAAGTTGTTTCTACCATGTAGCGGATGTCTTTTCCCTGGTCGTCCCAGAGTTCTTTTTCAACCACAACTACCAGGCCGCTTTCCGCCGGCGAGAAAAACACTTCCTGTATCCGGTAAGAAAGCACCCCTTTACGGCGATAGTCGGGGATTCCGAGGGTATAGGTGCGGGTGGCCCCGCCTTCGCTGGTTACCGCTAAATTGATATGGAATGAGGCGCTGACATCCCGGCCTGTGCCGAATTTCTGCTGCACGAGGGTCAGCACATAGGAATCGCCGCGGTAAAAGTCCCTGAACTCGATGCGCTCTTTCGGTTTATCCCCATCGACATGCACATACACCAGGCGCCCGGTTTTGAGGTGATCGATCGAGTATTTCTTTACCTGGGGAGCCACTGTATGCAGTAGATTGAACAGGGCCCCGGAGCCGTCCTGCCCCGGCTGAACCTCATCATCATAGTCCTTTTTGCTCACTCCGTTTTCGACAAAGGAGTTTTTATGTACATCAACAGTATAGATCTCTGCATATGGACGCTCTTCTCCATCCTCCACCCCGTACTGGCCGAACATGAACACGGATGAGTCTTCAGAAAACCCTAAATTGACGAAACTGGCCACATCTCCGGCGGCTAAAGGTGATAGAGCGAATAAAATTAATACTCCAATGAGAATCAATCGTTTTAGCATTTGTCCGTCCTCCCCTTTCTATATCGAACAAAAATCGCCGCAGCTATAGATGTTTTTCGCCGCAGCAGGATATTGATTTTTCATTTGAGTACTCGTACAGTAGAGACATGACGCGGAAAGTACGAAAACGCTTCCTTATTGGTGCGACTACCACTGCACAGATAATAGTGCTCATACATATTGCTGTTATTCTCTTTTTATTTGTATTTTCCGAGGGCTTACAGTCTTTTGAATTCCTTCCGGAAATGATACCGCAGGGGAGCCCTCTTCTGCTGATTACAGGCCTGACTCTGCAAGCCGCTGTGAGCGGAGGTGCGCTTTTAGGCTTGTTTCTCTTTTTTAGAAAGACCCCGTCACCGGAGGTTTTTTTCTTTCAGTTTGCACTGCTCGGATTCGCCTTTTCCAGCTTGAGGCTGCTGGCGATCCCGATGTCGCACTACATAACCTCATTGTTCACCCTGATGCCGCTCACTAAGTTCGTCTTTTTCGGCCGACTGTTTGCAGTGCTGTGCCTGTTTCTGTCAGGGCTTTTCTCAACCGGGCTCACCTTTCAGAAACAGGGTGTGTATCTGTCGACAGCTTTTATGATTGCGCTGGTTATCGCAGCTACCCTGCCGGTCGATTGCACGCAGTTCACCCTGCCCCTGATATGCGATGCAGGCAAAACTACAGGGTTTTCGCTTGCTTTTTATATTTTGAGTCTCTTTTCCGTACTTAACTATGTATACGCTGCGGGTCAGCACTCGGACCGTAACTACGCTTTTAATGCGGTAGCGCTGCTGCTGGTGATTGCCGGGATGCAGTTAACCTATTATTTTGCCCACGGCTGGTTAGGAATAATCGGACTGGTGTTGACGGTCTTGGGCACGTTTATTTTTGCTCACCGTACTCACACAATATATCTATGGTTTTAAGCGTATAATTTTCGGGTTCATATCATCAGCAAGTAGGTAAACAGACCTACACCCACCGGCAGAATGATATTATCGAGGTCTCTGGAAGGGAGCATCTCGAGCACTGTCGCTACAACCGCAACCGATGCCGCGGCAAACAGAGTCGGTACAGTTCCGATGGCCAACAGAAACACTGCCAGGAAACAGGTCAAACTGCCGGCCACGGTTTTTCCTCCGCTCCACGGTATCCTCACCCGTCCGAAGGCCTTTCCGACTAAACTGGAGAGACCGTCTCCGAATGCAAGTGCATAGATAGCCAGGCTGGCAGCCGGTTCGGGGTACAACATAAGGGCTATCATCGCCCCCATCGCCAGGGTAATCGGTCCGAACACCATGCCGTTCATATCTCTGCTGCGGGACGCGCTCACGGTAACGAAGGAGACAAAACCGATAGACCGTCCCTCCAGCCGCTGGATTTCGGCCCATGCATAAAAGAGTACCCCGCTGCCCAACATAAGCAGGGTTACTTCCAGATTGAGCGATGCGAGCGGCGGTACCAAAGCAATCATCATATGGATCGTTTTCCTGATTAATTCGGTGCTTAATTCCTGTTGTCGGAGTAAATTCGCTGTTTTTGCAATTGAACTCATATATAACCTGTTCCTGATAATAATCTGTTATTCTCAATACAAACATGCAATTATTATGCCAAGATAAGAACCTGCCGCCCGCACAGTCTATTCTTATTATATATAAAGAATTACCATTCAAACCTGTTCGCAGAATTATCCAAAATCTGTAAAGAGTGCATTTTTTCATACACATTTATTCACAAATTACTACACTTGCTGTTGAGTTAACTTCTGTTTGTTATGTGAAAAACACCTAATCTGTAAAACATTTTTTCAATATATTGTTGAAAATGGACTCTTCTGTTACTTAAAATATACACCATTGAGTTCTATTATTCAACTCGTATTACGTTACCTGAACAAAGGAGAAAAGGTATGTTTAAAAATCTGAAGCTTGGTGTAAAAATTGGCGGCGGCTTCGGGGTGATGATTGTGATAATTGCCCTCATCGGGCTGCTGGCCTGGAACAGCATGAATAACATAGTGCATGTGGTCGATATTGCCGATGATGCTAGTCAACTGGTAAAAGATGCACTGAATGTCCGCAGGGCTGAAAAGAACTTCATTCTGCGAGAGGATCAGGAGTCAATCGACAGCGTGAGGCAGTATCTGAGCGATATCGAGCAGCAAATTCAGACGACTATCGGAAAATCGAATAAAGCCGAAGCGATCGAAATGCTGCAAAGACTCAGTAATGAAGCGTCCGATTATCAAACCAACTTCAATGAATATATCCGAATTTTCAAAGAAGAGCTGGTCCCTACTCGCAACACAATGGAACGGGCGGCTGAAAACGCACAGGAAGCGGCGCTGGCGCTGCGGTCCTCTCAAGTAGAACAGATGCAGCAGGAGTTCAACGCCGGGGCGACTATCGAAGCCCTGGAGTTTCGGGTAGAAAAAGCCAACGATGCCAACCGTCTGCTAAAAATGGTCTGGGAAGCCCGTACCATCGAAAAGGACTACTTGCTGACCCATGCAGACCGGTACCACCAGGCGATGGATGAACACATGCAGCAGATGTACAATCAAATCGAAGCGACCCGTGCGAAAATGGAGGTGCGCTCCGATATTCAGCAGATGGATGACATGCTGAATGCTGCTAAAAGCTACCACGAGGCCTTTAATCAGAACGTAGCGGCCAAGCAGCGGCAGCTGCAGGCCGAAGATGAGATGGTGAGTGCTGCCCGTCGGTTCGTTCAGGATGCCGAGGCGGTGAGAACCTATGAAGAGGAACTCATGTATTCGACCCAGCAGCAGGCAATCGCCCTCATTCTCATGGCTCTGGCGCTTGCCGTCATTGTGGGAATCATATTCGCAATTGTAATTACCCTCTCCATCACCCGGGCTATGCAGAAGGGCGTTCGCTTTGCCTCGGCTATCGCGGATGGTGACTTAGATGTCGACCTTGCAGTCGATCAAAAAGATGAAATCGGACAGTTAGCCGATGCGATGCGGCAAATGCAGAAATCGCTGCAGTACAAGGCCGGCATTATCAGCCATTTTGCCGACGGGGATTTCTCAACCGATGTAGAGAAGGCCTCCGCCAAGGACCAGCTCGGCGAGTCGCTGGTGACAATGAAGCAATCATTGAACAACCTGTTGAGCCAGGTCAACAACGCGGTGGAACAGGTTTCCGGCGGTGCCGACCAGGTATCTCAGGCCAGCCAGAACCTCTCGCAGGGAGCTACCGAGCAGGCCAGCTCGCTCGAGGAGATCACATCCTCTACCAATGAGATCAACAGTCAGTCCAAGCAAAATGCGGAAAATGCAACCGAGGCGCATGCACTGGCCAAACAGGCTACCCAGGATGCCGAAACCGGAAACTCACAGATGAACGAGCTCTCCCAGGTCATGGAACGTATCAACGCCTCGTCGGATGAAATCAATAAAGTCGTGAAAGTAATCGACGACATCGCATTTCAGATCAACCTGCTGGCCCTGAACGCAAACGTCGAGGCGGCCCGGGCCGGAAAATACGGAAAGGGTTTTGCCGTAGTTGCCGACGAAGT
>JAASTM010000183.1 GCA_021767325.1 Spirochaetales bacterium | reverse complement strand
CATACGGTATGCACTCAAAGCGCTGAAGCTGTACAATCCATTTTTTACTGACGACGTGTACGGAGAACTGGCAGCTACCCTGGAATCGGCACACAGCAATATCGAGGATCAGGTTACCGGCCGGGATATTCTAGAGAGGGAGTCAAGCCAATGGCAGAAAGACGGTGTCGAAGCGGCCACATACTTTTTTATCCGCCGAATCATCTACAAGCATGAAGAAACCCAGCCGCACTACGGCTTTTTCGATTTGCTGCAGCTGAAGGAGCTCTCGAAACAACCGTTGACTACAGAACTCAAACTAATCGACACAACCCGGCAGAAAGAATTCAACTACGAATTCAAAGCTGAAAACGATTCTTCCGGCAGTTTAAACATATCGGTGAAAAATCTTCAGGCCGGAGAGCCGCAAGAGTTCATCGAAGATCTCTCACAGCTGCCCCTGGAACTGCGGCAAACCCTGACCAACTATCTGGTGAGGTCGACCGAAGCCTCCCTGGCCGAATACTCAGCCGAGACTTTTGAGGATATCCGCTTTGCATTGCAGGAGGCCTCACATCTCGACGCCCGGATTCCACCCATAATCCGCCATTCCGCCGAGATAGCAGCCACAACCCTGCTCTATCGCCATCTGAGACTCGGTACCGGTGTGCTTACGAAAGAGGAGATTGTAAAGGTAGAAGATATTCTGCTGTTTGCCGCCCGCTACGATATAAAAATTGAAGTGCCGCACATTCACGAGCAACTCACGATGCTGCTGCGTGACTTTTTCGAACAGATTTCAGTAGACGGGTGCCGTGTAGGCTGCAGCTATATGGTCAGACTCATCAATGCCCTCCGGGCCGCTTCGATCGAGCCGGATTTGACAATACCCCAGAAAATAGTATTTCACCACCTGAGCAGCTACCGTAAAAAACTGGCCGACCAACCACAAAGGTATCATACCTATCTCAAAATAGATCCGGAAAAACTGGCCGAGCTCGGAACAAAGGAGCGTGAAAAACTGAGAATGGTACTCGACCTGTCGCAAGTGATGGGAATTTATGCCGACGACATTATTCGATCGATTTCCGAGCTCGAAGAACCATAACATCGCCCCAGCCAAAGGCCTTTGCCAGACGGTCGGCAACTTTTTTAACAGGGCCGGGGGCCATTCCCTGCGGTATTCCACCCCAAGTTCTGCTCTTTTCAACCTGAAAGCCGTGCTTTTTCAGCAGTAGTGAGAGGGTTCTCCGTGAGAACAGCAGCATATGATCTGCGATTGCCGATCGCCAGCGGCTGCGCATGAGTTTTGCCTGAAATCCGTCGCTGTTCGGGGTTATCAAAATCAGGTGTCCATTCGGTTTGAGCAGCCGAAAGGCTTCATCCAAAAACGATCCCGGATTCTGCAGATGCTCAATAACGTGGCTGGCATGCACCACATCAAACTCGCCGGCGGCCAGGCGGGCTTCCTCCAGAGTACCTGTAAAAATGGAGACAGCTCGCTCCCGTCTTCCATATTCCGCAGCCGGTCTGCACACCTCAACTCCCTGTTCATCCCAGCCCAGGGCCTGTAGATGCTGGATAAGGCGACCGGTTGCACAACCCACATCTACAAACCGCGGAGCCGCCCCTGAGAGAGCCTTTGGCTGAATATCCTCGAAAAAACCGACATCCTGCAGTCCGAGCAGGTTCAGCTGTAAAAAGGGTTCCTGGTTCTCGATTTCGTAGTCGAAATACTCATCGTCGTAGCGCTGGACGAGTTCGCTGTGGTCTGGTTGCGGATTCTGATACAGGAGCCCACAGCCCGTACAGCGGGAGAAAGCGAAGCCATTCAAGTGCCACAGCGGACGCGCCGGGACATCACCACATATTGGACATGCAATGCGTACGGAAGAGGATTCTCGTGGAGTCTTCGAGAAGGTCTTCATCGGGCCGTTACCTGCAGCCGGTAAGTTGTGGCCGTCTCGTTCCCGGCAAAATCACTCACGAAGACCTCGATCAGAGCCACTCCCGGCTGAAGAATCAATCGGCCGAGATTATATGTCCATTGGTCCGAATACAACCTGGCAGCGCTTACGGAGCGTTGCGAAGTGGGGACGGCCGACCAGTCGTTTACCGAAAGCGATTCGAATCCGAGAGAAATCTGTTCTTCTCCATTCAAGTATACCTTGATGGAGTACGGAGCCATCCGGTGGAGAGAGTTCAGAGCCGAACTGACATCAAATGTCTCTACCAGCAGCCGGTACTCTCCCTGCGCCACCTCGGTGTTGCGGCTCAACTGATTGATAGAACCCTCCGCCTGAAGAGAGACGGAATTGAGCTGCGGTTCAGTGGTATCTTCGAGCAATGGAAGCGAAAGCATAGGATTGACAAAGCGGTTCACTTCGCTATCGATAATCTGCAAAAAGATGAACTCGCCGCTTATGATTCCAGTTTTACCGATTCCGCCGAAGGAGGCAGTTATGTCATAATACGGCTCCTCCTGCTCAGCAGGAGCGGACAGATGTCCATACACCGATCGAATTCCCCGTTCATGCTGGAGAACTATCATATTGCCCAGGGGTAAGGGAATGTCGTGTTTTCCCAGTGCATATTCACTGCCCCTGAAAATAACTTCTCCACCTTCAATAGGGGTAATTTTATTTTCACTGGAGGCGATTTCTATTCCTTTTTTATAACTGCGGCCATCCGGACTGCCGAAGGTGGAGACCACCTGCGGGTCGCTGAGCGGCCATTCAAACGAAAAAACTGATTGAGCCGACAGCAGCAATCCGAGAACAATGCTGCCTGCATAAAACCAGCCCGGTATCCGCGTCTTCATTCGAAAGACCTCTCAATCACAATCTTTTTCAGTTGGTTTTCGCTGCCTATGTACAAGGCATTTTCCCCGCTGTGCAGCCAGTGAGCATCCCCGGGAAACTCTTCCCGGCTGTACTGACGGCCATCCTCCGAATAGATTGAAAGCACTGCATCGCCATCCACCGTAGAAAGCAGATACACAGCTTCGAGCTCTGGCAAGAACTCAAAGTCAACGAGCTGCCCGTCAAACGGCAGAACATATTCACGAGTCGTATCCTCAGTTGACAGGACCAGGACTCTCGCACCATCTTTACACAGCAGAAACTCTCCGTTTCTCGAAAAACCGACGGGAGTCTGCGATCGAGTCGGTTCAGTCAACTCTCGCTGGGCGAGAAGACGAAAATTGGCACCATTCAAGGCATAGAGCGATAGATACTGGGAATCGATCCCGTGTACCATAGCAAGATATTTCGAGTCATTTGACAGCGCGGTTCCGTAGACTACATTGATCCGGCTAGTCTCCGGTCGTACGCCCACCCGGTAGCTCCCGTCCTGGTTGAAAAGCTCTACGCTTCCATTTAGCAGACCGATCCCCACGGCAGTTTCATTGGCATCGAGCGAGGTAATAAGACTCGAGAATTCACGACTGAAGCCGAACTCCCCGGTTGAACTGAAGGCGGTCAGCCCGGTCAGGTCGGGGCTGAGGACATAGTAGGCTCCGTTTCTTGCTATCGGATAGCCGTCCATGTTCAGGGGGTACAGGTAATTGCGCCGGGGGTCTCTGATCACTAAATTGTTTCCCTGCCGGCTGTAATTACAGAAGGTCTCCGCGGTAAGGGCCACATTCCAGCGGACCGGATTGCGCAGCAGGAGCTTCCCGTCGCCCTGCACATACCCGAAATAGTCCCGTACACGAAAAGGTATCCACGCTCCGTCGGTCTCTCCCGGTTCTTCCTGAACCTCTGCGGAAGCCACCTCCAGCGACCAGTCCTGTATATATGCAGCCCCAGGCTGCACAGTGTAGCTGCCAAGAAGCACGTATACTGCGACCGCAATTATAGCTGTGAATTTGAAAAAGAATCCTCCGCCCGAACTCATATATTAGTTAACCACGCTTCTTTATCTTTTCCTGGCTCTTGCTGTCGGCTTCCATCTTACTTTTCCAGACATCAATTTTTTTCTTGATAACCTCACTCTCCTCGGTTTCACCCAAAAGTATGTGCAGACGTCGCAGTGCTGCAAGGTAACGTATTGCCAGCTTGAAATCGTCAATTCGTAGTGTGGAGAGCTCGTATTTCTGCCGGTAGTTGTTGGCAGACTCTTCGAGCAGGCGTTTTACCATTCCCATGTGGGCCTTATAGACCTTATACCCTTCAGCCCGGGGATCGAGATTGATTATCAGTTGCTTGAGGTTGAGCATATTCTTTGAAATAGTAGCAAAACGCCCCTCCAACTCGACGAAGGACCACTTCCACTTCGAATTACTCCCGTAACTTTCAATAAGTGAATCGATTGCAAACCCAAGCTTGGAAAGGAGATTCCACCGCTGCTGATAGTCGAACTCCACAATCTCGTCGAGATACTCTTCATATTCCGAATACGGCACATCGATATAACTGGTGACCACATCCTCGAGATAGATGATACTTTTATAACACGCTTTTCTGGCATTGTTCAGAAAACCTTCATTTTTTATACCGAGCAGGGAGACCGACAGCCGATTCATCAACAGGTAGTAGGAAACCATGTTCAGGCCTTCATCGGCCAGAGTCAGGCGCTGATAGGATTGTCCGGTTTCCGCCTGTTCCATGATCTGCTGGATGCTGTTTTCATGCTGAGCCAGTTTGTCCACGATGCTTTTATACTCTTTTATTTTATCATAATAGCGCCGCTTGGCCTCGTTACTAACCTTTGCCACCTTCACTCCTCCGCATGATAGCGTTCCAGCAATTCCAGGGCGTGTCGTCTGGATGTTTCATCGTTTCGATCACCGGAGAGCATCCGGGCAATCTCCTCTACCCGCTGCGCATCCGTTACCGGCTCGACCTTCGTGAGAGTTCTGCCCTCCTGCTCATATTTTACCACTTTTAAATGATTATCGGCACGAACCGCGATGGAGGCAAGGTGTGTGATGCAGAGAATTTGCTTGTGCGCTCCCAGTTGAGCCAGGTGCTCACCAACCGCCCGGGCCACCTCTCCGCCGATACCGGTGTCGATCTCGTCGAATATGAGCGCGGAGATCTGATCAGTCTCCGCAAATACACTCTTGATTGCCAGCATTATGCGTGAGATCTCACCTCCGGAGGCGATCTCACGCAGAGGGCGCATCTCTTCTCCGCGATTCGGTGCAATTCGAAACTCTATTCTATCATATCCGTGGGGCCCGCAGGCATGCCCGCCGCTCTTGCTCTCCCGGTAGGTGGTGGAGATCTGAAAATGAGAGTTCTGCATACCTAGGGACTGAAGCTTTGTTTCGATACGCTTTTCGAGTTCCTCGGCGGCGGTCTTACGGCGTGAGGAGAGCTGTTTCGCCTGCTTCACTACCTGCGCTTCCATCTGCTGTATCCGGGCAGCCAACTCCTGTTGCTGCTCTTCCTGGTTTTCCATCGAGGCCAGACGCTCTTTCGAGGAATCCCGATAAGCGAGTACCTCATCTATACTGTTGCCGTATTTCTTCTCTAGCTTGTGAATCTGCTGCAGCCGCTCTTCACACTCCTCCAGCCGGTTCGGTGAAAAAGTAAGCTGTTCCTGCCGGTCCTTTACCGTTTGCAGAATATCCTCGACCTCATAAAAGGCATTCTCCAGACGGGAGGCCTGTTCTTCCATATCGGGGAGAATTTCGGAGACCTGTCGCAGTGAACGTCGTCCCTCCCGCAGCCCCGCCAGAGCGCCGCCGCTGTTTTCAGCCACGCTGT
>JAASTM010000182.1 GCA_021767325.1 Spirochaetales bacterium | reverse complement strand
GAGGGTGGAGGCCTGCAGCTCTTCCCAGTATTCTACGAATTGGTCGCCGTATTCATAGATGGTCCACATCAGAAAACCCAGACCGGGGCTCGAAGTGCGCGGATCCATGAGAATCAACTTGTCCTCGAAGCGTTTAGCAGTCAGGTCATCGAGACTCTTGGGCGGGTTGTCGATTTTCTGGGAATCGTAAATGATCGAAAAATACCCGTAATCGTAGGGCGTTACATGATGTTCGCTGTCAAAAATTAGGTCCTGCGGCACCTTCTCGAGGTTTGGAGAGGTGTAGGGCTGCAGTACATCTTCGTTTTTTGCGCGGGTTATCATGTTGTTATCAATACCAATCAGAATGTCCGCCTGCGGATCGTTCTTTTCCAGCACCGCTTTCTGAAGAACCTGTCCGGCGTCTCCCACCGATCGCATCTCGACCGGAATACCGTACTTCTCTTCAAAGCGGGCACTGATCTCGGGACCCGGGCCCCATTCCGAGGTGAAAGAGTCGTATGCGTAAATCACCAACTCTTCGGCTTGAACTGTCTGATCTTCTGCAGTGTCCTGCGACTCTGCGTGGGCGGGTGCCGGTTCACTTTTACCAGGAGTGAACAGCACGATAGCTGCA
Source organism: Spirochaetales bacterium (assembly GCA_021767325.1). The sequence goes on along the minus strand of JAASTM010000182.1, from coordinate 5,116 downwards.
ACAGCCGCAATAAGCACTACTGCTGCAATGATAAGAACTCTTTTCATGGCATGCTCCTTATGATGAGAAAAATGTTCTGTCTGAGGGGGAACAGCCTGGTCTGTCCTGATCCCTGCGCTGGTATTATCCAGATTCAGGTTCGACGGGTATGTTCTCAGGCTCGTGTACATCACGAACCACCCCACGACATTAATTACAACATACTAAGCTGGATGCAGAGTGTCAAGGAAGCGAGAAAGAGAAAAGTGAGCCTTCGTTTACCCGGCTGCTCACCTGCACCTCACCGCCATGGGCCAGCACAATGTGCTTTACGATCGACAGGCCGAGTCCGGTGCCGCCCATATCACGGCTGCGGGTTTTGTCTACCCGGTAGAATCTTTCAAAAATGCGCGGAACATCCTCCTCCGGAATGCCCGGACCGTTGTCTTCGACTTCGATGGAGGTGCGCCCCGCCGCCCGCACGCAGCGTATCCATATCTGCGAGCCGCTTGAACAGTATTTGATGGCGTTGTCGATAAGGTTCACTAGGGCCTGTTCTATTAAGGCGCCGTTAGCCATGAACTCATACCCGGTGGGACATTCGGTTGAAATGCTTATACTTTTTTCCTCTGCCCGGGATTGGCAGACTGATACCGCACTGCGGATAAGCCCGGCGACTGCCGTCGACTCGGTTTCAAAGCCGCTCGAGTCGTATTGCTCCAGCCGCGAGAGGCTCAGAAGATCCTCAATAATGGCTACCAGCCGTTCCGACTGATTCCGGATTATACTGACGAAGCGCCTGGCGGTGGCCGGATCCTCGATGGCCCCCTCCAGGAGGGTTTCGGTAAAACCTTTTATCGAAGTGATGGGTGTCTTCAGCTCATGGGACACATTGGCAACAAAATCTTTCCTGATCTTTTCCAGATTCTTCAGGCGGGTAATATCATTCATCACCAGAATGATGCGTTTCAGCTTGGTAGGCAGCCCATTCTCCAGCACCTCGGTCTCGCTGGTGGAAGCGTGGACCTGCAGATGTATCTTCGATGCACTCTGGATGCCGCTGTCGGCGGACAGGCTGATGGTTTTTTCCAGTTGAGTCGGGCTGTGCAGGGCTTCGGTGGCCAGGTCGTAGAGTTCGCTGTTTCGTACCACCTGAATAAGATTGCGGTGCTTAGCTTCCTCCTGAGTACAGCGGATCAATTTCAGAGCAGCCGGGTTAATCTCCCGTATGCTCAGCTGCTCGTCGAGCACAATAACCGCCTCTGACATCCCGCTGAGGATAGCCCGGAGCTCCTGTTTTCGGCGGGTTACCTGCTGGATCCGGTCCTTCAGCGATTCGGACATGCTCCTCAATGCCTGCGAGACAATGTGAATCTCTTTTGGACCCTTTATATACGGCTGAGCGGTGAAATCGAAATCGCGATAGCGCTGCGCCGAGGCCACGATGGTCTTGAGGGGACGGTCGATTTTTTGCGCAATGTAATAACTGAGAATCATTGCCGAAATCAACAGAAAAAATGAAATGACCGATATTGCGGAGTAGGTCCGGTTGAGGGCGGTATCCACCGTATCGAGGTCGAGTGAGACCTCGATAACCCCCAGCAGATCGTTCTGTTGGTAAATCGGAATAGCGTAGTAATAGCGGTCGCTGAAAGGGGGGGAGGCATATTCTATATAGCTGCTCTCTCGGTTGTCAAAAGCCGCCTGTACCGCCTGGCTGACTCGGTTGTAGGTTTCTCCCCCGCGAATAATCGAGTAATCCGCCTTACAGACCAGCTCCTCCTCCGCATTGTAGATTCTTATCTTGCTTTCAGTATTGGAGGAGAGTTGGGTGCAGAGCCGGTCCATCTCGAACTGGTCTTGTAATCGGGCTGGATTGAGAAAACTGCGGATAACCAGCGCAATCTCGCGCAGATGCACCTCGGTCTGGCTGTAGAGGAGCGACCGCACTATTCTGGTGGTGGAGAGTGTGATGACCAGAATAGTGATTAAAATGATGATTAGAAAGGCCGGGTAAATAAATCCCAGGAGGGTGGTGCGCTTCACTGCTCTGCTATTCTTCTTTCATGCGATAGCCGATGCCGCGCACCGTTTCTATCTTCCGCCCCTGTTCGCCGAGCTTCTTACGCAGGCCGAGGATCTGCACATCCACCGAGCGTTCGGTGACCGGATAATCCTCGCCCTTCACCGCGCCGATGATCTGGTTGCGCGAGAATACCCAGCCGGGGTTCCGGGCCAGAAACTCGAGGATCGCAAACTCAGTGACACTGAGAGACATCGGCTGGCCGGCAACCACTACTTCATGCTTGCTGGTATCTATCTGGATGTCATGAATCTTGATGTACGGCTCGCGGCCCTCATCTATGGGATTACGGCGGCTGCGGCGCAGGATGGCCCGCACCCTGGCAATCAGCACCTTCGGACTAAAGGGTTTAGTGATATAGTCATCGGCACCCACTTCCAGTCCGGTAATGATATCCGACTCCTCACTCTTTGCCGTTACCATGAGGATGGGGATATATTTGGTGTCCTCGGTACTGCGAAGCTGTTTGCAGACTTCGATCCCGTCCAGACCCGGCAGCATCAGGTCCAGAATAATCAGATTGGGAAGGTGCCGGTGCGCCTCCCGCAGGGCTTCCTCTCCGGAGGCAGTAGTCAGGGTCTTATACCCCTCTTTCTCCAGATTATACTGAATGAGCTGGAGAATATCCGCTTCGTCGTCTACTACCAGGATTGTTTTATTGGCCATCTGTCTATACCGCCTGTTTGATTCAAGATTAGAGGTTCAATTCGGTGTGAGTACCGGTTGCGTCGTACACGATCCATTCACTGATATTGGTGACATGATCGCCGAATCGTTCGAGCCAGCGACACACGAACAGCAGAGAGGTGGCCTGTCGAATCAGTGAGGAGTCTTCCATCATGTAGGTGATCAGCTCACGCCACACCTGATTGTTCAGATTATCGATCTCGTCGTCCATCTCCGCGATTTGCTGCGCCCGTTTGTCATCGCACTCGGCGAAGGCGGTCAGTATTTCGTGCAGCATCTGTACACCGATTTCGCTCATCTTCGGCAGATCGATCAGCGGTTTGATATACTCTTCACCCTTCAGGCGAATGGCCGACTTGGCAATATGCACCGCATGGTCTCCCATCCGCTCCAGCTGAGTGACTACCTTCAAACTGGTGATGATGTGACGCAGGTCACGGGCTACCGGCTGTTCAGTAGCAATGAGTACTGTCAGCTTGTCCTGGATCTCCAGTTCGAGCTGGTTGATCTTCTCATCATTGTCGATGGTTTTGCCTGCCAGCTCATAATTCTTTGTTTTTAGCGCGTGCATTGCATTCTGCATCGCCTCCTCAACCAGGGTTCCCATTTTCAGAATGTCGTTATTGAGGTGGTTGATTGCCTCGCAAAAGTGATGTCTCTGTGCTTCCAATGTAATTCTCCTTTAATACAGCTGCAGTCTCATGCAAGAATAACAAGAAATTCAGGTCAGGTTACTATTAAAATTGTGTTAGAAAAATGTTAAATCAACAGTTCAGAAGCTTTTTCAGCCTAAGATTGAATAGCGTCTATGGTTATGATATGCTGAGATTTACTAAAACACAAGTAAAGGTAAGTGACTGTGTCAATAACAATAGCGTGCACCGGCGGTGGAACGGGCGGTCATGTGTTTCCAGGAATAGCCGTAATTGATCAACTCAAGTCAATGGACAGCAGCCCGGAGCTCAATATTGTATGGATAGGGTCGGGTAAAGAGATAGAACGCAGGATAACCGGCCGTTTCGATATACCTTACTATGCAGTGCCTTCGGGAAAGTTGAGACGCTACTTCTCACTGCAGAATTTCCTGGATGTCTTCAAGGTGGCCGCCGGCGTTATTGCATCGCTGTTTCTTCTGAAGCGATTACAGGCGCAGGTACTCTTCTCAAAAGGCGGGTACGTAGCGGTTGCTCCGGTGATAGCCGCCCGTTTGCTGAAAATACCCATTATTACCCATGAGTCGGACCGCGACCCGGGCCTGGCCACCCGGATAGCCGCCCGGTTTGCCGATAAGATTCTGCTGCCCTATCAGGCAACCAGAGCCGAATACTACCCCCAGGCCGGAGAGCGGGTGGAGGTGTTGGGCAATCCCGTGAGGGCCGAACTATTCAGAGGAGATGCGGAGCAGGGGCGTGAGCTGCTGCAGCTGCCCCCGGATGCACCGCTGGTACTGATACTGGGCGGGAGCCAGGGGGCGCGGCAGGTGAATCAGCTGACCGCCGCGATTCTCCCGCAGCTCCTGGAAGCGGCGGTGGTGGTGCACCAGATGGGCCGGCTGGATTACCAGGTATCGGATAATCCCCGCTACATAACCGCGGATCTGTTTCATGGCGAATTCGCCCACATTTTAGCCGCCGCCGATCTGATCATCTCCCGGGCCGGTGCCGGGACCCTCTGGGAATCGGGGGCACTGGGCAAGCCCTCCATTCTGATCCCCCTCGGCGGCGAGAGTTCCCGGGGCGATCAGGTACGGAATGCCCGGCTGTTTGCCGAACGCGGCGCGGCGATTGTGCTGGAGGGCAGTACGCTCAATCCTGATTCGCTTTTGAAGTATACCCTGCGGCTTCTGCGGAATAAGAGTGAGCGTGCGGCGATGGGGCAGGCAGCCTCCGAGCTCTGTCCGGCTGATGCGGCGGAAAAAATTGCCGAGCTGATATATTCATATGCGGGAGGGAGACGGAATAAATGAATCTGGCTGTGTTTGATGTAATCGGAATACTGATATTACTGGCGGCCGGAGTGCGCTGTGCATTCCGCGGCTTCGTGGCAGAGTTCTTGTCGGCACTGGCCCTAATCACGGGATTGGCGGCCGCCGTTATCTTTACCTCGACCCTCTCGCCGGTGCTGGTCCCCCTGCTGGGAGAGACCATGTGGACCCCGATTGTGGCATTTCTGTTGATCTTCCTGCTTGGGTATGCCCTGATAAAGATTTTAGAGTCGACGCTCCACCGGGTAATCGAACGGGTTGAACTGGAGAAGCTCGATCAGGCGCTGGGCTTTTTTCTCGGATTGATCGAGGGTTTTCTGTTTTTAGCGATTCTCGTGTTCGTCCTGCAGCTGCAGACGGTGGTCGATGTGCGGCCGTTTTTG
>JAASTM010000181.1 GCA_021767325.1 Spirochaetales bacterium | reverse complement strand
TTTCTCAACCGATGACGCAATTGAACAGACAGCGCGCGATCTTGAGAAAATGGGATATGAACCTCCTGTGTTTCTGCCGGTTAAAGGTTTTCTGCGTTTTCGGGTGAAAGATATTCACAACGAACTCGACCGCATTGCCGCACTCGATCCCAAAGAGGTAGAAGGGCTCAAACTAGCGCAGGAAAAGTCCCCCGAAGAAGTAAAAAAGCGCGATATTGATATCCTTACCAATCAATTCCTGCTTCTCGAACGGCTGCGGGCCGGCGAACCGGAGGCATGGGATGAAATCCATGAGTTGTATGAAGATGATTAATTATTCTCTAAACGGTGAGTAGATCCACAGAGCGGTCGCAACGGTTTCACCGTTGTTGACCCATTTGTGTTTTTCGGATGAATGGAAAAACAGAGAATCGCCGGGTTCCAGAATGTAGACCTGACTGTCGTTCAAAGTGAACTCGAGCTGTCCATCCATCAGGTAGACGAACTCCTCGCCGAAGTGGCTGTGGTCGGTGAAGTAGCCGCAGCCGGGTTGGATGGTGTAGTACATGCTCTTTACGTGGGCGGTTTTATCGGCCACTAAGTTGCGGATCTCTACACCTTTGAGACCGATGTGGATAGAAGACCCTTTTCCCTTCTTCACCAACTTGGTATCTTCATCCTCTTCTTCAAAAAAGTAGAGGATGTTCTGGTTGTAAAAGTCGGCCAGCCGCTGCAGGACATCGAAAGAAATATTGGCCTGCCCGGTCTCGATTTTACTCAGGTAGGAGGGACTTATACCCAGTTCGCTGCTGACCTCATCGAGGGTATATCCTGAATCCTCCCTGAGGGTGCGCCATTTCTTACTGAGGAATTTCTTGGAGTGTTGTGGATTACTTGAACCGTTACTCTGGTCGGATTGCTGCTGCATAATCTGATAGCGCAGCATTTTTTTAATTACATCGTAGCTCAGGCGCTGATCTACGGAAAGCTCCTTCACCCTTTTGAGGAAGTTTATATCGTCAAAGCTGTATACCCGGTAGTTGTTTTTTGTGCGGCGGGCGGTAAACAGCCCCTCCTTCTCCCAGTTGCGGATAGTTCCGGGGACTACGCCTATCTGTTTAGCGACTTGGTTTATATTGAACAGCAGTTCATCTGGATTTTTCATCGAAGTATGATTATATACGATTTTACAAAAAAAGAATAGGTATGTTGCTGATCCATGTTGCCGACCAGACCCTATTCGACCATCTGTAAAAAGATCCGCCCTAAGACCCGGAAGCTGGGAACAGCCCCCGGGCCCGGGCGGGATGCGTATTATTCCCCGATGCGCACTCTAAAATCAGCAATATAAAAACGGGAGGTCTGCGATGAATAGAGCAGGGGATTCAGGTCTATTTCAGAGATCTCCGGAAAGTCCACCAGCAAGCGGTTGAGCCGGAGCATTTTCTCGATAAGGTTATCGATGTTCATCGGTGTACTGCCGCGATAACCGGTGAGCAGCGGCGCACTCTTCAACGACATAATTGCGCGCCGAGCCTCGTCAGCGTTAAAGGGAACATGGGCAAAGGCAACATCACCGAGCAGCTCGACGCTGGTGCCGCCCATACCGACCATCTCTGCGTGGCCAACGGAAGGGTCCTTAATTGCGCCTATGATGACTTCGGTAGCGGAACTGAGCTGCTGCTGCACCAGTACACCGCGGGCACCTGCAAAGCGGGTATTCAGTTCGCTAATGGTTGACAACAACGCAGAATTATCGGCGATATTCAGTACCACACCGCCTTCATCGCTTTTGTGTAGTACTTCTGCGTGGTCGATTTTTGCCACTACAGGAAAGGTTATCTGGGAAGCGCTGAGGGCCTGTTCGATTTCTACCGAACCGGCGCTGGATGGCACAAACAGCGAAGGAACCATATTCAGTCCGTACGCGGCCAGTACTTTCTCAGCATCTTCGGCGCTCAGGAACTCTCCGGGGGCTGCCGCTTCGATTACAGCCTTCACTTCAGCCTGAATCTCGCCGGCAACCGCATAAGGCGGTTCCTGGTCGGCACTGTAGGTGGCGGGAACGTCCCGCATCGCATCCAGGATCTCGGCCAGCTGTTCCGGGTACTCGACCACCGGAATACCGGCTGCGCTCATGGCCTGCCGTCCGCCCAGTCCCAGGTTCGGGCCGAAAAAACAGGAGAGAATCGGTATATCCCGGGCAGCTTCGCCGAGTGCCTCGATTTCTGCGGCCACCCCGCGGGCTACATCGCCGGTGTCGATGGTGGCCGGCGGAATACAGAGCACCACGACCGCGTCGTACTGCCCGCTCTCCACCATAGCCCGCAGCGCAGCGGCATAGTGCTCCGGCGGTGCCGGGGCGACCACATCGATCGGATTACGGGTAGAGGCTTCGGCCATCAGCTGCGGGGCGAGCGCCCCGCGGGCCTGCTCACTGAGTTCAGGCAGCTCGAAGCCGTGATGAGCCAGAGAGTCGGAGGCCAGAATACCGGGGCCGCCGCCGTTGGTTACCACGCCCACGCGGTTGCCGCTCATGCGCGGCATGTGGCTGAGGGCGGCTGCCAGGAAGTAGGCTTGATAGATGCTCTCGGCGCGGATTACCCCGCACTTTCGGATGAGCGCATCGGCAACCTGGTCATCTCCGGCCAGACTGCCGGTATGGCTGCCGGCCGCGGCGGCGCCCGCGCTGGTGCGGCCGGCTTTAAGTAGGATTATGGGTTTAGTTCGGGTTATCTTGGCGGCCATTTCTGTGAACCGCTGATAATCCGCGATCTGCTCCAGGTAGAGCATAATTACTTTCGTCTGTTCGTCTACTGCCAGCAGCGGCAGCAGGTCGTTGACTGTCACATCGGCTTGATTTCCCAGCGATGCAATAGTCGAGAAGCCGATCCCCAGCTGTTCAGCGTAGTCGAGGAGTACCGCTCCCAGTCCGCCGCTCTGGGTGACAAAGGCGACATTACCGTCGCGGGGAATGTCATGAAGAATAGTGGTGTTCAGGCGGACTGCCGGATCGTTGTTGGATATTCCCATGCAGTTGGGACCGAGCAGCCGCATATTGTATTTATCGACGATTCGGATCAATTCGCGTTCGGCGGCAATTCCCTCGCCGCCGACCTCGCGGAAGCCGGCGGAAATACAGACGATGGCTTTTACTCCCTTCTGTCCGCACTCTTCGGCCACCTGCAGTACATATTTGGAGGGCACGGTAATAACCGCCATATCCAACTGTCCTGGAATCTCCAAAACCGAAGTGTAGCCGGGTGTGGCCGACACATCTTCGCCGCCGCGGTTTACCGCGAAGGCCTTGCCGCCGAAATCAACCGCTTCAATGTTTTTTATAATGGCATGTCCTATTCCGCCACGGGCCGAGGCTCCGATAACGGCAATGCTTTCAGGCCGCAGGAGTGCGGTAGTGTCGCGGGCATACAGAGGCTTGTTTTCGTCCCAGCTCTCGATGGAAATACCCAGCGGCGCAGCCTCGCCCTTGTAAAAAACACTGCCATCGGTATCGCGGCAAAAGTGGCCCATTGCAATTTCATATATGGTGCGTGAACCTACCTCCCGGGACTGGGCGTTTATCTGCCGCAGGTAGTAGCGCATAAAGTCCTTTTCGTCGTATTCCTTGGCCTTTTCATAGTCAACCGGAACCTTCGGCGAGATGACCAGCAGCGGGCCTCCGTCCAGCTCCGCAGTGGCGATGTGGCTGGAGGATCGCAGATAAGGTTCGCCGGCGGAAAGGGCATCTCCCACACCGTTAGGGCCGGCGTAGAGCCGTTCGCCGTTTTTCTGGTTGGTAAGATCGGCGGGATGTACGTTGATGAACATATATTTGTTCAGCAGCACTTCGGTGGTCGCCCACACATAACCGGCCAGCATCACTAGATCGGGGCGGAACTCAGCTATCAGCTCAGCAGCCTCGGCGTCATACTCTTTGCGTACTTCACGGTCCTTCAGCTTGGCGCCGCGGTCTTTGTAATAGGCTCGGATATCGATCGAGGCACAGGGTATGCCGTATTCGGCAGCAGTAGCCACGCCCTTTGCCTCCGGATCGCTGGAGAACACTCCAACAACTTCAAAAGGGCTGCCTTCCCAGGTCTCCTCCAACTGCTTCTGCAGTTCGAGGGCCTGCCAAAGAGTCTTTCCCGAACCGGAAATGAACCCTACAACTCGTAATTTTCCCTGGGCGGGGTTATGCAATGGTCGAAGTGCCATGTATTCCTCCAGTCTATGGTATGCATTATGCGGGCCGACCGGTGGGAAGCTGTGGAAAAAGTGCACCGGTATCGAATGGCCGCTTGACGTACTGTAAAGATATGGTATACTTGTATTCCTAACATTGTCAAGCAATTTATAAGACTTTAGAAAAATATTTATAAACTTTGAAAATATGTTTGACAAGGTTAGTATATTGTTGTGTAATAGTGAGTGCAATACTCAGAGAAAATTATTTGGAGGAAGACTGCATGGGATATATGGAAAAAGGCAAATGGTGGGTGAGCCCGTCTAACTATGCCGAAGAGGTAACTTCACGTTTTAATTTCCCTGAAAAGGTCGAAATACTGGATACGACTCTGCGGGACGGCGAACAGCAGCCGGGAATTATCTTTACCCGTCAGGATAAAGTGAAAATCGCCAAGAAACTGGCGGAAGTCGGAGTACACCGCATCGAAGCCGGGACACCGGCGGTTTCGCAGGAAGATGCTGATGCGATCAAAGAAATCTCAGAACTGAACCTGGGACCGAAAACCTTCTGCTTTGTCCGCAATATGGTCAAGGATATGGAGCTGGCCAAAGAGTGCGGCGTCGATGGCGTCCTGGCGGAAGTACCCGGCAGCGAGCACCTCCTCAAGTTCGGCAAAAAGTGGACCGCCGAAAAAGCGATCAAGGCCGCCATTGAAGCCACTACCGCCGCCCACGAGCTGGGCCTGTATGTAACCTTCTTCCCGGCCGACAGCTCCCGGGCCAGCCTCGACTTTCTGCTGGATACCCTGCAGGCCATCGAAGAGGACGGCCACATGGACTCGGTAGCCCTGGTGGATACCTTCGGCGCCTTCTCCCCCGAAGGGGCCGCGTACCGCATCAAGAAGATGCGCGAGCGGTTTTCACAGCCTATCGAATGTCACTTTCATGACGACTTTGCCATGGGAGTCGCCACCACTATCGCCGGGCTGGCGGCCGGGGCCTCCGTCTGCCACGTATCGGTCAACGGAATCGGCGAGCGGGCCGGTGGAGCCGGACTGGAGCCGGTCGCCATGGCACTGGAAGCACTGTACGGTATCGACACCGGAATCAATACCCCCAAACTAAAAGAGCTCTCCGAGCTGGTGGAAGAGCTGTCCAACTTCAAGCAGCAGCCCAACCGGGCTATTGTCGGCGACCGCATCTTCGGATGGGAAACCGGCCTGCCCTCGAGCCTGTGGCTTAACGCCAAGGACAGCGAACCCCTGGCCATGCTGCCCTACCTTTGGAATATGACCGGGCAGACAGAGCCGGAAATCTACCTGGGCAAGAAGAGCGGAAAAGACAACCTGAAGAAGTGGCTCAACGACAACAATCTGTCGGTACCGGAAGAAAAAGAGGGGGACCTGCTGAATGATGTGAAGCAGCTCTCCATTAATCTCAAGCGCGACATCAGCGAAGATGAGTTCAAAGAACTCGTACAAAAATATACCGATTAATTCGGGCCGGTGCGGCTGGCCTGCGTCCGCAGAGTCCAGCTGCCGGCAGCGAATAACAAATAGAACTTATTTATAAGGAGTGTTCTATGGCGGATACACAAATGAACGAGTCGAA
>JAASTM010000001.1 GCA_021767325.1 Spirochaetales bacterium | reverse complement strand
TGTAATTCAGATTGGCTCGGCCAAGTTGTTTTACAAGACCGAATAGTAGGAGTGCTGAGGAGATACGCGATGAAAGTGAAAATACAGGCAGTAACAGTTATATTTTTTATTTTATTCGGTATGGGGGCCGGTATCGGCCCACTGAAGCCGGCGGGCGGAAACTTAGCGGCCCAATCACTGAACATCAGCCAGATCGACAGCTCGGCCCTGCTCCTGTCCCAGGAGATCGATCTGTACCTGAGTGTAAACAGTGCCGACGGCGAGCCGGTTGCCGGGCTGCAGAAGGACAACTTCAAAGTATTCGAATCGGCAGACGGTCGGGACTACTCGGCTGTGCCTGCGATCGAAAACTTGGCAGAAAAGCCCAATGTGGAACAGGGTATTCACATTATGCTGTTGATCGACAACTCGGGCAGTATGTACGATACCCTGTCCGGCGCTCCCACGGAAGAGCGGGAGGAGATGCGCATCACCCACGCCAAGCGGGCAATTCGCAACTTCATCAACCGCTCTTTCAATCCGCGGGATGTTGTTTCTCTGGCCTCGTTCAACACCAATATGACCCTGCACTCGGAGGCATTGAAAGATCCCAGTGCACTGGAGGGGCTGCTGGAATCGATCAGCCGGCCGGAGGACGAGCAGGCCTACACAGAGCTGTACCATTCACTGGACGATTCGGTGACGGAGATGGCCGGGTACCGCGGCCGCAAAGTGGTGGTTGTGCTCTCCGACGGAGAAAACTACCCCTATTACGAACACGCCGGCGCAGCCCATCCGCAATACGGTACCGATCTGATGGAGCCGGAAGAGGTGGTGCGCAGCTATCAGCTCGAGGGCATTACCCTCTACGCCATCCACTTCGGGATTGAACGCGACAAGAACCTGGGAAATATGGCCTTAGAGACCGGCGGCAACATCTACGATGCACGCAACCAGGAAGAGCTGGCCAATGTGTACCAGGACATCAAACGCAAAATCGAAAATGAATACCGCCTCACCTATCAGGCCAGTATGATTCCGGCCGACCGCAAGTACGTGAAGGTGGAGGTACAACGTGGCAGCCTCCAGAGCGAGGCGGAGCGCTACTATTATGCCGGAACCCTGTTCGGTATACCCGTGCAGCCCTACCCGTACCTGATACTACTGCTGCTGGCAGCCGCAATCCTGGCCTGGCTGCTGCTGCTGGTACTGCGCTACCGGAAACTGCAGAAGAACGCCGCCCTGGAGGTTTTGCAGGCCGGGTACCGCACCAAGGTCAGTTCCTCGACTATTCCCCTCACGCAGGAAAAGACGGTGATCGGCGGAGGTGAGCGGGCTGACCTGACGATCAGCGGACTGCCTTCACTGAAACCCGAGCATGCCACTATCATGCACGATGAGAAGAGCGGCGATTACACCCTGGCGGGAGAGGGCAATATTACTGTGAATAACCGTAAAATCAGCGGCAGCCGCAAACTGCGAGACGGCGACGTGGTAAACATCGAGGGCACCACCATTGTCTTCGACTCGGGCGTACAGGATGCCAAGGAACACAAGGAAAGAGGTAAGCAGGACAAATAGTCAGGATAAGCAGGGCGGCGGGGTAACTTCTCAGCTTTCCTGCTGCTCAAATGTCCAGCTGCTCAGCGCACCGGTGTAATTTCGCCGGTGCGGCTGCTCTCGTAAATTGCCTGAATAATGGCCACAGACTTGCGGGCTTCCCGCCCGTCCACAAAGGGCCGCCGGTTCTGTTGTACGGCTTCGATAAAGTCCTCGAACTGCTGCCGGTGGCCGGTATGGCTGATTGCACCAGGATCGGCGGCTCCGCCCCCGGAGCCGGCTCTGCTGCCGTATCTTGTGCGAATCTCTTCGTCCCCGGCACTCTCCTCTGCAAAGGACCACTCTTTCAGAGTCTCCTCCTCCAGTACAGCCGAACCGGCGCTGCCGGATATTTCGATACGTTTCAGAAATCCGGGATACACCGCAGTCGAACCTTCGATTACCCCCAGCGCTCCGTTGGCAAACTCGAGAATTGCCACAGCGGTATCCTCGACTTCGATTCCCTCATGCCCGAGGGCTGCGGTTTTGGCTTGCACGTTCTTTACATCCCCCATGAACCACTGCAGCAGATCGATCGCATGAATAGATTGATTCATGAGAGCTCCGCCGCCGTCATACTTAACGGTTCCTTTCCACTCACTGCCGCTATAGTACTCCTGGCTGCGGAACCACTTCACATAAGCATCGCCCATGCTCAGCCGGCCGAAACGCCGCTGATCCACCGCTGCCTTTAGCTGCCGGGAGGCATCATAAAATCGCGATTGAAACACACCTGCAACCTGAACTCCCTTGCGCTCGGCGGCATCTATAATAGAGTCACAGCGTTCAAGGCTGATCTCCAGAGGCTTTTCTATGAGTACATGACAGCCGGCATCGATCGCCGGTAATGCGGCGTCGAGATGGGCGCCGGAGGGGGTACATACCGATACTATATCGACACTACTCAACATCTCGGCATAATCTCTGTATGCGCTGCAACTGTGACGCTCGGCGAACTCGGCGCCCCGCACCGTGCTGCGGCTGTAGACCCCCTTAAGCTGTACATTCTCCAACTGGGCGAACACATTGGCGTGAACGTCCGCTATCATCCCGGTTCCGACAATTCCAACTCTAATTGACATGCCCGGCCTTCTTGGCAATTTTCCTTATCTGGTATACAAACTGCGGGTCGGTTTGGGCGTCGTAATACCCCTTATCAATTATCTCCTCAGACTTATTGAAATCATTTAGATAGTACTCTCGCAAATCGGGATGCACGTAGGCGTACGTTTTAAGAATTCCGCCCTGTGGTACCACCGTTTGCTGCTCATTGAAGATTGCCATCACGTTGGTAATTACTTCGGGCAGGGTCAAGGCGGCGGTCTTGTGGTCGGGCCGGCGGGTAAAACTGTTGATGAGGTCTCTTATCTGAAAGGTTTCGCGTGCCTGGAAGGTATCCATAAGCCGCTTAAGGGGTGCTCTAAAGGCACCGCTGGAAAGCCTGTCTTCCAGTTGCTGCAGCGCTTTCGACCGATTGCTTTTTTCGCTGCGCTGTGGTTCAGCCTGCTGCGCAGCCACCGAATAGTTCTCTACTGCCTGTTTTACGTCATTCTCAAACCGGTGTCCGTTCATCTGTTCTTCCGCTGCGCCCTCGACCGAACCTATTTCGGATGTGCATAAGACCTCTTGGTGGTTCCGAGCACGCTTGGGAGCAACATCTACCACAACATGCAGGTTTCCGAACTCATCGGCCAGCTTCCAGGGCAGATTGTTCAACACACCGCCGTCCACCAGCTGCCGGCCGCGAAACGAATACGGCTTAAAAACCGCTGGTATAGACATCGAAGCCATCATCGCATCGAGCAGACGACCGCTGTCGAAAATGATCTGCTGCCCGCTGTTCACGTCGACAGCCACGCTCCGATAGGGAATCGGCAGATCTTCTATCATAGCATCGCCAATGAACCCATGGAAGAAATCGCGAATGCCGTCGGTATCGATAATTCCGCCCCGCGGAAATGAGGGAAAGAAGAGCCGCACCATATCTATAGACCGCACATGATCCGCCACCTGTTGGATCTGATTCGAATCATACCCATAGGCGTACAAACCGCCCACAATGGCTCCCATCGATGTGCCTACCACAGCAGACGGCTGCATCCCCCACTCTTCCAGATACCGCAGAACGCCCACATGGGCATACCCATAGGCCGCTCCGCCGCTTAATGTATACACTACTCCCACAACTTTGCCTCTCTATCGCTTTTTACTAGTACTGTAGTGCCCAGGAGGGTGAAGTTCAAGAGGGCTGTAGGTGCTTATCATTTATGAAGCGTGACACCACTTCGGCAAGAGTATCATCAGACCCCACATTGCCCGGAAAAATCGCATAGTACATACCGGAGAAACGATGCGCAGAATTCATGCGGATCACCGGTACTCCCGGCACGGCTTGCCCTGCCACCCGGGCAAAAGCTACTTTAAGCCCTCGCTTGAGCAATTCATGCGAGGTGATGCCTCCCTTGCCCAATATAAATGACGGCCTTACCTGTAATTCATTTACGCAGGAGCAGAAAAAGGATGTAATTTTATGACCGGTGTCCATGACATCTCCCCGGCTAATTTCGGTGGCTTTGCTGCTTTTTTCCAGGTACAGAGCCGCAGTTTTTCCATTTGACAGCACTTTACTGATCTTACCCAGGATGCTGTGCTTCAGGTCCTTCGGATGCGAGACTATTTCATCAACCGTTATCGGTATCCCCTCTACCACCGGAATTTCCAACAGTTTACTCAACTGTCGCTGTGTCTTCTGCACATACGAGCCGACAACTACAAGTCCGGGACCGGTTTCTACAGACGAAAAATCGATTAGTTTTGCACTTTGCTGCATAAACGAACGTACGAATGAGGATGATGTGTGATAGAAAAACCGCTTTCCCTGCTCAACCGCTATGCGAACGGCCGCGGTAACCGTATCCAGATCATCATATGTTTCCGCATTCACCACCATAAAACGTGCCTGAGTTACCTTTAACAGAAATTCAGTCACCCCTTCAGTGCCTCTGCTGCGAATTAGATTAAGTGGAATTGAAAGAATCGCGTCGGCATCAATACGTTCAATAGGACCGGTTATTTTTGAGGAGTTCAGCTTCTCCAGAATATAACCGGGAAGATAGGCTGTTGAATACGGAAAATCGGGATCATTGGAGAACTCGGTCTCATCGGCAGGAATGCGTCGGTTGTTTTCGACCACATAGTGTATATCACCGGCGGTAATACGACCGCTCTCAAAAAAGGCCGGTGCAAAAATAATCCCATCTACCGGTGTATCAAAGGCAAAAATTTTCAGGAACGTAGCAACTTCTAATGGAAAATGGCTGCGCAGCGTAGAGTCCGATCGTGACAAGACTTCAATTTCAATATCTAAATTTCGAGCAACATTTTTAACCATTGTGCAGGCTTCAGCTAATACTCGGGCAGCCTCTCCAGGCGGCAATGCACGAATATTGGTCAAAAGGTAGAAGAAAGGAACCTCATCTTGTAAGGCAGTTGCGAGGGTGGCTTCATCCCAAACGGTAAGAACGTAACACCCGTGAACGGTCTGAATTCCGGTGGGATCATCGTCAAATACAACCAGTTTTTTATTCATTCTGAGGTCCTTTCAAAATGGCCTAGTTCGGAAGGATAAGCCGCTCGGCCCCGCTCCAGCCGAAGTACAGCGCGAATCCGATCAGAACAAGCGCAGAGACGGCGATAATGCCACGGTAGATACGATCGCTGAAGAAGCGACGCCCTTTGCCCACCGCAGTAGATACAATTGAGTACCAGGCAAAATCCGCAGCCTGATGACCGAGAAAAAAGATAAAAATCCCGAGAAGGCCCACTTTTTGTGCCCTGGCGACTAGCCCCAGACCGATGGTAGCCCACCATACCACCCAGTAGGGGTTGGCAATGCTGAGCAGTACGCCGGTGCGTAGTGCACGGGCCGACTCCGCCGATTGCTTCTCCGGCCCGGCCGGGCTTGCCGGGTCTGCCGGACCCGTGGAACTGCCGGCCACATTCTGCCCGCCCCCAGCTTGGCCGCCGGCCGAGCCCCACTCGATGCGCAGCGTAGGCAGGCTGCGGAGCATGCCGAAGGCCATCCAGCCCAGAATAAGCGCTCCGCCGAAAGAAACCAGAATAAAAAACAGGTCATTCTGCAAAAGCGGCGCAACCCCGGCAATCAGGGCCAACACGAGTGCCCCTTCCAGCAGCAGGTGCCCGCTCATGATCAACGGCCCGGCCACCGGCCCGCGTTTTACGCTTTCGCTGATAGTGGCCGTCAGCAGCGGGCCCGGCATCATGGCCCCCGAAAGGGCTATGAGGAAGGAGGAAATAAACAGTGAAGGCAGAGTTAACATATATCGGCTATGATAAAACCATTCGGGTAGAGTTGCAAGTTACCCGCTCACTATCTGTGCCCGCTATTCACACCTACAGGTCGCGGCCGGTCTCAGAGCAGCACCGCCAGGGCACTCAGTACTGCAACCGAACTGAGTACTACCACGATCAGATGGGCTCCGGTCAGAGCCACTCCAACGGCTACCGCTGCGCCTACCAGCCCGTACCACAGCTGGTCGTGAATGCCCAGAATCCCCGGAAAGATGAGTGCACCCAGGGCCGCATACGGGATATTGCGTAGCATCCGGGCCAGCACAGGTGGTATTTTCTCCGCATCCAGCGCAACCAACGGCAAAAGCCGGGGGATGTAGGTAACCAAAGCCATTCCGATAATGATGATCCAGACGCTGCGATTGACCAGTTCAACTGTCATACGTGTCCTCCTCGGTCTGGGCCGGGCGACCAGATCGGCTATGGCTGCCCGCCTGCTCCAACCGCCCCCGCCAGCTGCGTACAGCCTGCACCGGCTCCAGCAGCAAAACAGCCCCCATGGTCGCGGCGATAATCGCCCATCCGGCCGGCAAAAACATAACGAACAGGCTATTGAGTACCGCCGCCGCGCCGGCCAAAAACAGGGCCTTGCGGTACTTTTTCACAGAGGGAATCAGCAGCCCGATAAACATGGCATACAGGGCCACGCTCATCCCCTGCTGAAAGGCCTCCGGCAGGGCCGAACCGGCCGCATATCCGATCCCGGAGTTGATTACCCAGCTCGAATAAGCCATCAGGCTGAGCCCGTAGAGGTAGTGGGATCCCACCGCCCCGTCCCGGGTAGATGCCACGGCAAACACCTCATCGGTAATGCCGAAGGCGTATATCAGCCTGCGCAGTTTCGACTCCGGAACCGCCTTCTCGTTAATCGACATACTCATCAGCAGATGGCGGATGTTTACAATAAAAGTGGAAAAGACAATTTCCACCGCGCCGGTCCCCAGTGCCAACAGCCCGAGGGCCATAAACTGCGAGGCCCCGGCAAACACCAGCAGGCTCATCCCCACGGTGTGGGCCAAACTGATGCCGGTGTTCTTGGCCAGCAGTCCGAAGGCAAGGGCAATCGGCATATACCCGATAGCAATGCTCACCCCGGAGCGGATACCCTGAAAAAAACCGGGCAGTGTCGGCTGCCCGGTCGTCTCATGTTGCATTTTCAAAACCATCAATACTCCACTTCTTTGTGCACCGGCACTTACAGCCGCGACCAATACTTATGATAAAAGAGGTCCAGCTTCCGCCGGGTTTCCAGCGGCAGATAATCCGGATCGGTGAAAATCGCGGTGGCCGCTGCATTGTGGGCCGCGGTCTCTCGGTCCTCATCTAAGCGAGCAACCACCTTCGGCAGGAACTCCTTGAAATCGCGGTTGTTGAGACGCAGATTCTCCAGCACGGTTTTGTCATTGGCCGGCCCCTCGTCCTGCAGCCAGGCATCGAAATCGGTGGACATCGCCACCATAGCATAAGAGATCTCCGCTTCGCGGGCCAGCATAGCCTCCGGCACAGCCGACTGCCCGACAACTCCGCCACCCCACTGATGATACAGCCTGCTCTCGGCCCGCGTGGAAAACATCGGGCCTTCAATCGCCACATAGGTCTCATGATTGTGCACCCGGTGCCCTGCATCCTTTATAACCGAATAGAGAATACCGCTCAAGTAGCTGCAGAACGGTTCGGCAAAATAGACATGCCCGCACACTCCATCTCCGAAAAAACTCTGCGGACGGGTTTTGGTCCGATCTATTATCTGGTCAGGCACCACGAAATCGCAGGGCGCAATTTCCTGCTTCAAACTGCCGACTACCGAAGCGCCAATAATAAAGCGCACCCCAATGTATTTCAATGCATAGATATTCGCCCGATAGGGCACCTCAGACGGCAGCAATGTATGCCCCAGGGCATGGCGCGGGAGAAAGGCTACATTCTTACCACCAACATCGCAAATGGTAATAACATCGGAATGCATACCGAAAGGCGTGGTAATCTCGACCCGGTCGAGCACCTCGGCCCCTTCCATCTCGTACATACCGGATCCTCCGATCACGGCAATCCTTGCACTCGTCATTTCCCTACCCCCCATATAAAAAGGCTTCTCTCATTAATCATTTTATCACGCCACAGTGAGGCTGAAAGGAATTTTTAAGGGGGGAGATTTGCTCTGTTATCTATAGCTCATCCATTCCGAGTGAATCAAGAAAAAGGGTGGCCGCTAATAGAACTGCACAACCTCATAGGGTTCCAGTTTGAGCTGCCGTCCGGCCAAGAACTCTTCTACCAGCCTTCGTTCGGATGCGAGATCCAGCTGAATGCAACGGATCTTATACTCATACAGGCCATATATTTTTATTATACTAACATAAAAATCCATCAAACCAAAAAATTTCAGGGAAAGGGAGAATACTCGGGAGATTCGTAATTATTCTTTTTTTAGTTGAATCATGAACACGAATACAGTAGCATCAAGTCAAGCTCAAAGCGAAAAGCAATAAGGACAGTCTAATGAAAGAAAGTGAAGAGCTGTGGCTCCTTCAAAGAATCGTTATTGCCGACTTTATGGGACTCGATAGCCGCATGTATAAGAAGGAAGCTGAGAATATACTCCCACCTCATAGGGTAAATGATTCAGCAAGCCTGCACACACTCATCAATGAACAGAAACAGTCACTCTTAGGTGATACGACTGAACATGCAGCTGGCAAGTGGCCTTACCCAATAATAGCTGCAGTACATATGATGCTGTGCGAATCTGTCGATGCGAAGTACCGACGTCTGCATCGCCTCATAGACTCCTTCGAAGTGCTCATCAAATACATCGCGTCCATCATGATCTCCGATATTCTCGAAAAAGAGCGATTGACGAGCGACATGCGAGAGCTATTTGTCAGGACATTGAAGGTGCCCCTACTGAGCAACTGGATTGATTACACGAGAGTAGCCACTGCGGAGATGATCTCATGGAAAGACTCCCCTTTTATTCCTGAAGTTGTCGACTACTATAACTACTACATTAAGAACAAGGCAGATACCCTTTTAGGTCTGCGAAATTTTATTGCCCACAGCTCGACTCCCGACGAGTTAGCGAGTGAACACCACGTTATGTCCCGACTCCCGGATCTACTGCGCCTCCTTTCGGGAGCGAAATTTCTTACCCGGTACCACCTCTGCTTTCAGAAGGGGAACACTCTGTATCGCGCCATGGGGCTATATCCCGAAAAGAGCGGAGAGCCGGCACGGTTCGAAACCGGCGAGGTGCTACTCCACCATCCACAGAAAGCTGAAGTCCTTAAGATTTCACCTCTATTAAGGTGTCATTCAGAAAAGAATAGTGTCGATGAAGAGGTACGACTCGTATTTTATAACGACCAAAAACATAGAGAGACCATTCACTATCTCAGCTACGAAAATGCATGGCATTTCTTTGACCGTGAGACATACTCACGCTTTGTAGAGTATTTCCCACTCGCCGATTGGCGTTCAAGAGAGATAGAACGGCAGGCAAACAACTTCATTGAGGATAAGACACAAAATTTCGTTGGCCGCCAGAACACAATCTCCCACATACTGCGCTGGATAGACACACACAAAGCGGGATACCTTCTGATCGAAGGACTGCCCGGCACCGGCAAGAGCTCCATTGCCGCAGTACTCAACAGAAAACAGCTCATCGAATCGCTTTTTGAGTTCTCCACTCCAGGTAAAACTACCGAACATAATACCCCAGTCATAGAACATCCGGGTAAAATCCTGAATCAGATGCGAGTGCTGCCCTACTTTATTCAGCGAAACGATGCAAGCACTCTGCCGCATAAGTTTCTCACCGTCATGCAGAACATGCTGGCACATATTCAGCACAAGAAATTCAGGGCAAAAGGTGACAATGAAG
Source organism: Spirochaetales bacterium (assembly GCA_021767325.1). The sequence continues at coordinate 46,536 of JAASTM010000001.1, read as the reverse complement.
AGCTGCAGGATAAATTCACCGAAAATATGAAGGCAGCCGCACGTATCCTCTCACAATCGAATGAGAAGTTGATTTTTCTTATAGACGGTCTAGACGAAACCTTATCGGTCAACGGAGAGGAAAACTCTGGAGCGAATATACTTCATATTATTAAGAAAACCGGCTTACCAGAGAATACCTATTTCATATTCACTTCGAGACCGAGAAGAGAAATCGATGAGTTTTATCACTCTCTTGATCGCCAGAAAAGGAGAAAACTTTCTATAGGAGGTCTTTCCGAAGGAGAAATACGCGAGTATCTTTACGAGTCGGTGAGCAAATACGACCTCGACGAATCATATGTAAAAAAAGTCATCGAAAAATCCGAAGGAAACCCCTTGTATCTCACGCTCCTCATCGCTCAGCTTCGTGAAGGCAGCAAGGAGCTCAACAGACCGGATACGATTCCAGAGACGATCCATGAGGTGTATGAAAGCACAATACATCACATCTTTGCTCAAGACAGCAAAACACTGCAAGTGCTACTCCTCCTGTCAATTGCACGAGAGAATCTGAGCATAGAGACCATCGGAAAAATACTCGGCATTAATGACACCATTTGTACTGAAAATCTGGTTAATTTATGTGCCGAAGTCATCACCCGTGAAAAAGATGAAAAGGGAAGAGCAGTCTTTCGCGTCTTTCACGACACCTTCGGTGAATACATGGTTTTTCACCCAAACTACCAAGGAGACCTTGAGGGAATAAAAAAACGCATTTTGACTTGGAATGTAGACCTTCAGAAAAACTCCCTCGATGATAGTATTTATAGTACAGCCGAGAAGATAGTGAACGGAGATGAGATTCTCCCAATTGATATCAATGCGATATCAAATATCGTGTTCGCATCAGAAGAGCTGCTGACAGCTCGGTATATAATAATACACTCTCTTGTAGCACGAAGATTTGAAGAGGTATCGTTTCTCTTCACCGAATTCCTTAAAAACCTAAGTCCATCCTTAGCCACAATGACGGTACAGTGTCTTGGTGTATTCGGCAGAACATCTCCCGAAGCATTTATGTTGTTTCTCGAAAGTGTATCAGACAGGGAATTAGCTCGAATCGAACATGAAGGGCTTGATCAAAACCGAACGCTCGCTCTCCAGCTCATCGTCGATGTCCTCACAGAGGTTTCGACAAATGAGAAATTGCACGACAGGATCCGCCAGATCATAGTAAGCTTGTGCCGGCATAAGAGTGAGAGTGTACTAATGCTGGGCATCGGTGGAGTCTATCGCATCACCCGACGTACACCCGAACTCGGTATGCAGATTCTGAGTACACTGTCAGAGAACAGTCTTCGATTTCGGGTACCGATTCCCTCCCGACTCAAACCCTTTATTGGAAGTGCACTGGCGGTCTACTTCGATCCTGAGGATAAAAAAGAAGTAAACAAATTTCTTTATGATCAGGTGAAGAAAATCTTGCAGCGTGCCTGGGGAACGAAAATTGCGCTCTGGTTCCTACCGCCAATTATCAGCTCTTTCCTTGGCAAGCTCCCGGAGGATTACAATCCTGAAAATCTCTATGAGATAAGTCAATCCCGTAAAATCGTGCGAAAGAGGCCCCCATTTATCAAAAGTCTTCTGCGTGTAGTTGACCTGATCGACCCGGCTGAAGGTTCAGATAGCGAGCTCGAGGAGCTCACCCTCGAGCATCTGAGTCCCGAGCAGATCAAACCCGAGCACGGATTCCTGTTTCTTCCGCTCGGTTCGGCCTTCACAAGCAGAGCTATAATAAATGGGGAACCCAGTATTGAGTCTGCTTACCGCTACTGGGATATGTGGAAAAACCATGATTTTGTATTCAACCAAGACATCTTAACCGGGCTTCACCTGATCGACATGGGAAAAAGACTTACTGGAAGGGAGCAACTCGGGGAACACTGGTGCGAAAGAGCCGAAGAGATTATACGTCACTATTTTTATCGGAAGGGGGCACGCTTTCACCTGGTCCACGAATACAGGTCTCTGCCCGGGCTAAATTTTCTTGTTGAGAACCGTAGCGACCCGGAGCAACCGATTCTTAGAGAATTGATCGATTATGTGTGTACAACCGAATCCGATAGGATCGACCAAGATCCTGTAAAAAAAGACCTCTCCGATGTTATTTTACGCTGGTGTGAAGTCTTTGCTATCGAATATGGAACTATGAGTACCATTTACAGGGAAGCAACCTATTTCGGAATACGACAGTATCTGCGTCACTTCGACAAGCTCGACAAAGCCAGCACGGACTACATAGTGAAGATACTCGCACGCATGCGCTTTTATCACAGATTCGAGATCGACAGTTTTGTAGACTCACTGCCGAGAATGATTTCACAGGATTTTAGACGAAGACTGGGAAAACAGTTCCCGTCCGAGGATATGGGAACACTGCTTTCGATGAGAGGCACTTATAAATACGTTTCACTTCTATCAGAGCCGGCGGGAAAGAAGGACGGCCTGCGAGGCGAGTGGCAGGATTTCTGCAGACTCGTGCTCACGGAGAAGAAAATGTCGGCGCTGTTGCGAGGCCTCGGGCGGAACTTCTTTGATATATTCAAAGATTGAGGTAAGAGTTGGAGGCCTGGAATACCATCACTGAACAGTACAACTGTACAAATTAGTATTCCAAAAACTTTTTTATCAGATCACCACTATCAATATTCCATTTGTAATTTTCATATAAGACTAAGCCGTTATTTGGTTTTTGTTGGTAATTGTATCTAAATAATTTTCTATACTGCTCTGGCATATATTTGCTCATTGATTCAAGCATAAACAACTGTGATTCAAAAGCCTTGATTGCAATACTCTTTGCACACCAATTTTCGAAGGAATAATAAAAATATATTTGATTAACTTCCTTTACGAACCTCTGAGAAACAGCATTACCATTTTCTTCTGCGTGATATAGTGCATATTCAAATAAATCAAACCGGTCTTCTTCACTCAATCTGCAACCAATAAAATTGGCTACATCGTGATCAGGATGACCTCCTTCATACGGAGGAACAAGGATAATACGAATTCCTTTTTGTTCAGCTATTTTTTTAATTTTATTCTTCACATTTTTTATATCATAAAGTAAGGTGCGCGATGGATAATCACAATCTGTAATATCTTCTGTATTAACTCCAAGTGATGTTAGTGCAACATCTCGTTCATATAATCGAATAGTTTTATATGTAGTATAATTTCGATATTGCTTTCTAAATTCAGGGGTCATCATCGATGTAGGAGGCGCACCACTTGTTAAGTAAAGGAAGGCTGATTTTGACTTCAAGCGTGCCCTATTATAAATCAATGCTCCACATCCAATTACCTCATCATCTGGATGAGGAACAACAAACAAAACGGGATCAGTTAATAATCTATTGATAATATCTTCCATTTACTTCTACAATTTTCATATTATTTTTTATCTGTCCCTTAGTTAGTTGCAATATGTTATCCTCAAAGATATTATCCCAAAAGTTCATCTCTTGCCTTTTATATGCCATCTCAATTATAACATTATTTAACTCTGGTGCTTGAGATAACTGAACTGGACCAACTCGTAGAATATAATTCAGAATCGAGGTCATATCTTCCTTTATCCATGGAAGTTTATCTCTTTGTATGTATCCTCCCACAAAATTATATCTTTCACCATCTTCAGACTTGTTGTATAAGAAATCATCCCATTGAACTAAAGTATTAGGCACTTTCAACCCATACCTTTCGCAGGACTCAAATAATCGGCTGCCAGGGTAAGGTCTATATAGTTGTGGTCCATAAATAACGACATTACTATAATTACATCTTATCCAGTTTAGCAGTTCATGCGTTTTAATTAAATCTGCATATGTTTCACCAGGTATACCAACCATAAATGAATATCCAGTAGTTATATTCATCTTCTCAACTAATGCAATACCTTTTTTAATCTGATTAACTGTTAAATCCTTATTCAGTATCGATAAGATTCTATCCGAACCCGATTCTATGCCAAAATTAATATCAATCAATCCGTTTCTAACACAACGCTCTAAAAGAGACACAGGTAAAGTTTTTGTTCCTATCAAATCTATACGGCAATTGGCCCTCCATGAGAATTTGATTTTTTTCTTTTCGAGAAAGCTGAGAAGTTTTTCTATTCTTGATCTATCTGTAAAAAACAATTCATCTCTAAATCTGATGTATTCCACACTATATTCATTTACTAAGTATTCAACTTCTTCAAATATCTTTTCTGCAGATTTAGCGATATATGCTTTTGTCTGACTCATAATTCTTCTCATTAAAGGATCAATGCAAAACGAACAACTATAGGGACAACCAATACCTGTTATTACAGGAAAAGTTTTTGTCTCTTCTCCCTTATATCCCCGTTGAACATATTGCTCCATCTGCACCTCTTTATAGGCAGGAAAAGGATCATAATCAAAAGACGCTCGAGTTTTTCTGAAATTATTGATAATTTCGCTATTTTCTGGCTTTCGATATACCAAATTAGGAACATCACTTAAGTCTTTTTTTGCAACTAAAGCTTTAAACAGGTATTCTATTGTCTCTTCCCCATCTCCAACACAAGCATAATCAACATCTCTACAATTCACTACCTGTTCAGGAAATAAGCTGGGATGAATTCCTCCCCAAACAACAACTATTTCAGGATTCAATTCCTTCAATTTTTTAGATACAATCAATGCAGATTTTATTTCTGTTGTCATACACGTAATACCTGCAACTACTGATGTCTTTGCATATTCGTGTAATAACTTGTATGAATCTTTTTGAACATTTAGATCGACCCAATTACAATGGATGCCTTTGCTTAATAGCCAAGAATAAATAGAAAAAAGACCCATATGAGGATCTCTCTCTTGTGTTTTTAATGAATCACTGTTATTTGCTATACTGTTATCTGCCACAGGACTTATCAATAGTACGCTTTTCTTTTTCATTCCAACAATTCCATATATTTTCGAAAAACTACTTCCCAATCAAATTTTTCAACTGCTCTTTTTCGCGATAGCAGCTGAAGCTTTCTCAAAACATTTTCATCATTTGCTAGCCTTTTTAGTTCTTCAGAATATTCACGGATACTTGATATCATTGTAACTATTCCTGCTTTATCTACTACCTCACTGACTCCTCCCACATCATGTGAAAATACAGCAAGACCAGAAGCCAATGCCTCACACAAAGCTCTTCCCATAGTTTCAGTATGATACCAAATTTCATTTTCTTCTACTTTTTTTTGATAAATTGGTAGATGTAAAAATATCTGAGAATTATTAAAATAACTGTGTATTTTATCATAAGGCACACCATCTACAATTTGAATATGCTCATTCATATCTAAATTTAATATTTTTTCTTTTATTTTATTTGACATTGGACCAAATCCAACTAGAAGTAGATTCCATCCCTTCATAAACAATTTTGATTCATAAAAAACTTCTACAATTTTATCAACACCTTTAAATTTAACAAATCTACCCACAAAAAGCATCTGTTTTTTCTTAAGTTGAGATGGATAAAATCTCTTTGTATCAACTCCACCTACAATTTTAACAATTTTACGTTCATCTATGCCCATCATTGTAGCGACACTTAGTGAATATTCAGAATTTACCACTAAATATGAGATATATCGATTAACTGTTTCTTTAATATTTTTTTTCCGTTCCTCTAAGGATTGACTATGTTTTTCTACAGGTAATATTCCAAGCCAACCTCCTGCTAAATCATTTCCACCGCTTCTTACAAATACTTTAGTTTTTTTACTAATTTCAAGTGTTTTTAATATTTCTAAGTAACCTATAGAATTAAAGAATATCAAATTTGGTTTGAAAGCAAAAATTATATTCTGAATTTCAAAAAGATCATGATCAATTTCACCATTTAAAATTTTTTTGATATCATGAGTTTCTATTAGGCTGCCATCCTTGTGCAAATTCTCAAACTCTACTTCATCAGGATTTAAAGTCAAAACAATATATTTCTTTTTTTTCATATGTAGCCAATTACAAAATTCAATACCATGACTTTCCATACCGCCGATAAAGGGAGGTAGCTCTGGTGCAATAAATAGAATCTTCATATTTTCCCTTTTCCCAACAATACCCAAGCTAATCCAATATCTCTTTTACTATCTCGGGTATCAATTTTTCACTGTTCCATTCTTTCGATAACAACTCAAGATCATCTTCAATATATAGTGTATCTTCATCAAACAATATAGATTTTACTTTACGGACTATACTATCTATATCCCCTCTATTAACAATAAATACATTTTTAAATTTCTGCGTCAGCTCAGGTATTGCACCAGAATTATATGAAATAACTGGAGTTCCACACGCTAAGGATTCAAAAATAACATTACCGAAGGTTTCTGGATAATAAGAGAGAGAAATTGTTAAATCAGAAGAATTATACTTATCACGTAATTCCTTAGATGTTAACCAGGGAATAAACTCAACAATACTATCAAGGCCTTTATCTAATAGTTTTGATTTATATTCTGCTATTGGGCTTACTTTGTTTATGCTACTTGAAGGATCAATATGTTCTACAATCGATATCACTATTGGGTAATCTTTTAATGATTCAGCTATATACAATAGATCTGATAAACCTTTTTCAAATTCTGCTCTGTGAGGAAATAGTATTCTCTTTATACTATTATTTTTCTTATCTTTTTTCGGAAAAAAAGTTTTCAGATCTACTCCATGCGGCTTAACACTAATCAAGCTAGGAGCAATCCCTATTTCATCTAATTTGTTTTTTATAATTTCATTTTTCACATAGTGTGACGGTACTATGACTTTCGACCCAGCATATATCAACAAGCCCATCAATGATTCCATATATACTAAATCTCTGATTCCACAAACAACCTTTAATCTACTTGGAAATATTGACTTAAAGAGAAACTGTGAGTCGTGAATGTATAGAATATCTTTGTTATAAAGAAATTCTTTCATTATATGTATCATTTCTGCTAATTTTTCTATTGAAACGGAATATGGATGCGGAAATGGTTGTTTCATCGGTAAAATGGGAAATACTTTGATGTTATTAATATAAAAAGGTTCGAAATTATCATCTCTACGCGCACATATAACTTGAACATTTGCATATTCACTTAGATTATCTAAAATTGCTAATAACGTTCTTTGAGAACCACCATGAATTATATGTTTAAATAATGGTCCCATTGAGAAAACGCCAACATTAGTTTTCTTATAATTCATAAATCACCCATTCACCTGTATTTCAATAACATTACCAATATTGATATATTTGGCAGGATAATTAGATAGAGTATAAAATTATATTGTTATTTGTATCAATCTTAATTTTGAGATAAACTGCACTAATTTACACAAATTTGATAAAAATCTACTTATTCTTCTATGATTCTTTAAACATGAAATAAATTAGGAACTGCCTCGCCGCTTAAGTATTTCTTTATGTTCTCATAGAGGCACCATAGAAAATAGCGTTATCGTTCATGATCTCTACACCTCAACGCTCATACCCTGCTTCTACTACTGCCCGCTTTCTCCCTCGACTGCACTACAAAGAGTCTCTTCGAATTTCGGACTAACGGGATGGCCCTGCCATAAGACCTTGCCTTTCCGCCCGATGATGAACACATTCGGAATGCTCTATACCCCATAATCGCTGAATGACCTGCTGCCCGTACCAATGGGATAGTCCATATCATGTTCTACCACAAAAGACTCAATATTGGATGTCTCATTCCTCTCATTGGTAAGACTGATAAAAGTAATCGAGTCGAATTTCTCACTCAATTCCCGTATGTGGGGTATCGCACGCACACAGGGACCACACCAGATAGCCCAAAAATCGACAACCACCACACCGCCCCTTAGCTTGGTAAGAGTTAAGTCCTCTGTATTGAACCATGTTTGTGCAGAGATCTCGGGAGCCATTGCGCCTACGAGCTCTTCAGCACCTATTCCAACAACTGAACAAAAAATGAAGACTGCCACACACAGCAATGCTACACTCACTTTCATAGTTCCACTCCTAATTAAATTGTTAATTGTGTCGAACTTGTTTTTACTGACGGATAATAATACGTCACCGTAAGACCTTGGAGGCAGCAGTGGTAAAACCGTATATAACGAAAGCCACGATTTTATTCGACCTATAGCTACTTAAAACACTTCCCGCAACGCATACTCCTGCGCCCGGCTGCGAGTCATGTCCAAACCACCCCCGGCGTAGGCATAGGTGTAGAGTTCCTTAAAGCGTTCGAAGTCGGCACGGGAATAGTTGTGCAACCAGTACAGAGCGAAGTCTTGGGCATTCCGCCGGGTCTTGTCCATTCCGCCACCTGAGTAGGAAAAGCGGTACACGGTCTTGAACACTTCAAATTCATGGTACTCAAAGAGGGCTATCCATTTGAGAGCGAACTCTTCGGCATTCCGCCGCGTTTTGTCCATACCCTGGCCGGAGTAGGCATAGCGGTAGATATCAATGAACACATTGAAATCGTGTTCGTCGTAATGCTGCATCCATCGCAGAGCGAATTCTTCCGCGTTTCGGCGAGTCTTGTCCATTCCGCCACCCGAGTAAGCAAATCGGTACACCTGCTTAAATTGTTCAAAATCTTTGTCGTAATAATTTGCATACCACTGCGCAGTAAATCGCTCGGCGTTCTGACGGGTTTTGTCCATACCCCGTCCTGAGTAGGCAAACTGATAGACATCCGTTCGATTCACGCTGGATGTCATCACTCTCCTTTCAGCAGCCACTATCTCACCAAACTGATTGATCCCCATACCTCTTACCTCATTTCTTTACGCACCTGATATAAGCTATGGCTCAATTGATATACGTACCTACAGAACCCAGCTCTTTAACCAAATTAGCAGGCATAGAGACTCCTATACCGGCCGCGACGGCGCTACCGGCCCCCCGCAAGAGGGGCACTCAAAGACCGACCTGCCCCTGGTTAGGGTGCCCTCAAAGGTTTGGTTGCATGCATGACAGCGAAAGAGCCAACGTTTGGTGGCTACCAGATCCATCCGCTGTCCGCACTGTGCACAGGTCAGCATTTCCTCTTGCGGCCGCTCGACTTGAGTCCCGCAGGTATTACACTGATAGATGTACGCCATATCCGCCTCCTTTATTATTCAAATTCGTGTTCGGCCTCCGCAGCTTGCCAGCGGTCCCAGGCAAGCCGCATCTCACGGGCCGCATCCTCAGCTTCGACCTGTCCAACCCCGGTGCCCATCGCGGGAAAGAAAACACGCAGCCCAGAGTGATCCCGGCGGCTTACTCCCGGCCGGCGGGAAGTGTGCAACTGCGAGTGTTCCGAATCCTGGTGGCCGGCCTTTTCCCCCAGCCTCGAGAGCCTTTCAAGCCGGGAAGCCTCCCGCAATGCCGCCCGGGTAGCCCGGAAGACATTGACCGAAGGTACCGCCTCAGGCATCTCGACGGTGGGCGCAAAGATAATCTGCCTGATCCGCGGGATAGATGGAGTGCAGATTGTAAGGGCCTGCCCAATCTGCAGCCGTCCACCGAGCCTGGCAATCGCTTCTAGAAGATCGGTCTCTAACTGAGGCCCAAAGCACTCGCGGTACACCCTATCTATACCTCCGTCGAGGTAACCGTAGCTATTAGCCGGACTCACAATGATGTCTTCGGCAATCTCCAGCAGATTTCCGTAGTTGATTTCAACCGGTGTTCCTTTGAATGCTGCCATAAAAACTGTGGCTGTCTGTGGGTCCGGGGTAACTATGTAGATACGCATTGTGTTCCCTCACCTTTCTTGCAAAACCTCTTCCAGCAGGTCCTCTTGCTCAGTATAAAAGCTTGTGCGAATCGAATCCACAATTCGATTGAGTTTTACATCGGTCTTGAACCCAACTGTGCTGGCCGCAGAAATCAGAATACTCAGGGCCGTTTCGCGGCTTTCTCCGAGTTCTTGGGCGGTGTCCGCAATCACCTCAGCCTCCTCCTCGCGTATTCTACCGCGGGCCAGGGCTACATCGGCCAGGCGGGAGATTATGAAGGTAGTGTACTTGTCCTCCGGTTGATCCCGCAACACCGCGTATCCGTCCTGCTCCTGCTCTTCCAGCTGGGAGGCATCCATCAGCAGCACCCGCTCCGGGTCGTCGAGAAAGTAGCGGTGCATAATCAGGTACAGCTCCTCAATCTGCGGGTTCTGCATTTGATCATGGGTCCGCAGCATCCGCATACCGGAAGCAGCTAGGATGTGCATTACTGCCCGGTCGGTCGCTTTGCGCGGAAAGCGTTCGAGCCAGGCGAAAATGTCATCTATACGGTCCTCCATGGCAGTGTACTCTTCTCTGCCGGTGGTATCCTGCTGCCACAGTTCGTCAAACAGCTCCAGCGATTTCAGCCGGATCGGCAGTAGTGGGTGAGTGCGGAAATCGGTATCGAGAATCTCCGGCTTGTCCCGGATCCGCTCAATCTGCTCGAGCAGGAGCTGGATATCGAGATTCAAATTCTTCTCCGTCAAACCCACCCCTGTTTTGATAAGTGCGCGTGCGCAGGGAGTGAAGGAACCGGCACACAGGTACCCGATTCTGTCGGCCGAAACCTCGCTCTTCTTTCTCCAGTTCAGAAACACGTGTTCTCCCAGATAGGGCAGGACGGTCTCTTTGTTGGAATCCTCCTTCTCCGCCCGCTCCTTCAGGTGCAGCACCCGGTTGTGCCGAAAGAGAATGTGCCCCAGCTCATGACCAATGATGAAAGTAATCTCCTCGTCGCTCAGTTCTTCCAGCGCCTTCGAAGTGATGACGATGAAGGGGAACTCACCGTCGGAATTGGTGTCGATATCCGCATAAGCATTGATGTTGTTGCTGGCGATACAAAAAATGTCGAAATTGATTTCCACTCTCAGGGTCTGCTTAATGTGCTCGACAATGCCGTACACGCGGGGTGAGAGGGTTCTGGTCAGCAGTACGCTGTCCTTCGTCAGCCGGCGGCGAATCGAGTTTTCAGATCGGCTGTGCTTTTCCTCCCACATGCGGATGTAGCTTTCGATTTTATAGGAGTTGTACAGCTCCGAGAGATCTTCGCGATCACCACGGTACTGTACCGCCTTCCATGCATTGTAATCCTGTGCCATTGGACACCTCCTGTGTGACTGTTGTATCTATAAATGGGGAATATTTGGGAAGTGTGAGTTTGGTGAAAGCATAGTGTAAAACATATAGTAAGGAATTGCCGGTACATCATAAGCCCGATAGCCGCTGAACGGCCACCAGAGGTTCAGCAGCAAGGTTTATTATATGCTTAACACACTCCCTAATGGAATTGCAGAGTAGAACACGCAATTCCTTAGAAGTTTTAAGAATTTTTTGCTGTTTTCTACCTCTACGAATCACTCGATGCTATGATCACCTCGACATCCATGTAGTCACCCTTAAAGCCGATGTTGTGTGGAACCTTATGATAGGCCAGGGTATTCATGCCTACCTACTCAAACACATGTTGCTTTGGATGAGTCTCATAACTCGTGCTGCGCTTACACTCACCGGGCCGCTCGGCCAAAGACTATACCTGTTCGAAGACAACTCTCCACACGCATTCTCGGCTCAGAGGCTGGAAGTGCACCCGGATGTCGAAGCGGGACTCTGCATATTCATTTAACAGGTATGGAATAAAAGGATATAAATATAGTGGGAGATACACTTTCCCTTTGAGTATTATTGGAATCTTTTTTACAGTTTGTTTACACAGTAAAAACATAAATTCTCAGCGCTCTGCACACCCCCTTTCTTTATTATGTGAGCTGATAGCCCGCTTTTACCATCGAAAAAAGAATTGGCCCTGCTGGCTATCTGCTGGTACTATGTACCATAATACGGTTGAGGGAGAACTAAGTACACATGGTAATAGATGCTTTCGAATCGGCCAACACATTGGTGTATTGGCTCACACAACTCGATAACCTGCAATCCAACCAGGGGGTAAAAATCGAGGAGCAGTTCAAGGTTGGTTCGCTGCTAATTCCCTGTTGGAAAAATTACATTACGACCCATTCCGACTTCTACGATCGCTATCCAGAGATGGTGTCCCATGGAAGTGCCCACATTGCCAATATGTGCACGCTGGCAGCCGAGTTGCTGGGTCCCCCGATTCGCACAGCAGTCGAGGCTGGTAAAGAGGAAGACCACATCATCGTCAACAATGCCGAACTTTTCCTACTAATCACCGGTATCTTTTTCCACGACCTTGGAATGTCGGCGGTAGACCAGACAAACCATTCCATTGCATACATCCGAAAACATCATTCGCAGCTCTCTGCCCAAGTCATCGACACCTGTTTCCGGCAGCGTCACCAGTTGAACGACTATGATCCGAACAATCTCTTTCCGAACGCTTCCCTCTGGGAGGAGAAGGATATCGAAATCATCAAAAGGATCTGTCTGCACCACCAATCTTCGGCGCCAATCAGAGAACTTGAATACCACAAGGATGAGCAGGCAGAGGATAGACAGGAAGAGCTGGAAGAGGAAGCACTGTGGAGGGACGGAAATAAAGATGGAAGCAATGAAGAGCTACAAAACATGCAACAAAAGACAAAAGATGATCCGAAAAACGATTTTGCCGTAAAAGAGTCTTTGGAGTCTTTCGTTGAAACTCATGCAGTTAGTCATAGCTCTCCCTCATCTACCGACTCAGAAAATAGACGTGTTAAGTTCCTCGGTAAGCCAGTAGACCTGTTGTTCATCGCCTCACTGCTGAGAATAATAGATGCAGTTGATATACAGTATTCCCGGCTTGGTTCAGCTCTCTATACCACATCAAAGATAGATGAGATTCGACACAAGATTGAAGAAAAGGAAAAGGAAAAAAACAATCTTCTAAAATTTATCGAAACACTTCAACAGGAAGATGCGGAACTTCACGAGTATCTTAAGTCTCAGCTCGATAGAGTAAAGGAGAAAATCCTTTTTCTGAGTTCCCAAATTCCCGATCACTTTTACAAGCACGCCTCCATCGAAAAAGTATGGTTCCTTCCAGATGAAACTGTCACTGATGATGACAAAGTAAAATCATTCACAGTGGTCTATTCACTTCCTGACGATCATGCCAAATCTATGTTTCTCTCGAAAATAACCAGCAGCACCCCGGTGTCAATAAACAGGGCCATTCACTTGAAAGAAGAGCTGTGTAAGGAGCTAAGCGCACCAATTCTCTCTAATTACACAATTAAGCAAAAAGTAGAACTCAGACAGAAAAAGAGAAATCAGAAATGTATCGGAGTGAAAGGGCAGGCACTGATCGGCAATGGCCTGAACGAAATCTTAGAGTCGGCGGGTCTGAAAATAAACCTCATTCCCCAGGAGTTCGACCCACACCTTCATAAAAGCAGGATTAACGAGCTACAACAATTCGGGCCCCGTTGGAACCATATTCCCGGCGCCCCCACACCTGTCCTCAATGATGCACATTACGAAGAACTAATCGGAACCCGCATCCACGAATCTATTAAATACGGCGGAGGCCGCGTCTACTTCTTTCTCGGGCCGGAGGGTTCGGGAAAGACTACTTTCTCTCGCACCCTGGCTAACTATCTTCTCAACAAGCAAGTCGAGTGCCTCGACGGGACCACAGAAGTACTCAGTATTTGCTACATTCCCTGCGAGGGATTGAAGAAAACAGGTGAGAATGAGAACATCAATTACCTTATAAAGCGATTTGTGTTCTTTCTTGCATCCCAGGGCGACTTTCTTTTTTATAATCTCCTGCGAAACAATCCTTCAATCGATGAGTCCTATTGGCCGTACCTTTTCGGTAAGTTGAACAAACCCAATTACCTTTTCATATTCGATGATATCCACGTCCTCTCAAGGAGACACGACCGCTATGTTACCTACCGTTTCCTGCGGGATTTCTTTGTAACCCTGAGTAAGATCACCAATAAGAAGGGTCTGGCAACGGTAATCGGGTTCTCACAGAAACTGCCGGCCATGTTACAGTTAGACAAACAGAACAAGAACCCGATGCTGCTCGCATTGCCGCATTTTTCGGAGAAAGACATGCAAAAGGCCTTCTCCAAAAAGTATGTGGGCCCGAAAATAGTCCGTCACCCCGAACTCCGTGCACCGATCGAGAAGTTGCTGCGTAGGTACCAGGAATACCCTGCGGTGCTGGATTACATCCGACAGGAAGAAAGCAGAATTACCAATGCACTACAAAACTCGCCTGATGATATCAACATGATCATGGGGTCTGCGATGGGAACCTACTTTAAGCAAAGGGTCTACGAAAAAATTGGGACCAAGCCAAGCCGCGAGACCATTCACTACCTCTACTACTATCCCGTTACTCTCGAGAACTATCAAACCCTGTGCCGTTTCTTTTCTAACCCTCATCGGGCAGAAAACGAAATCACAGAGTTGTTACGCCGTGCCTTACTGATACATACCCCTGAACACCCTCTGTATTTTGCCCCCCAGTTTCACCGGTTCATAGAGGAACTGCACCACATACCCCGCAAAACAAGGTGGTGGCAAGATAAAGGGATCCTGGACTGGTTCGATTTTCTCCAGTCGAAACAACCACTCGAGCTAGTTCGGATTCCCGATGCTCAGGCGTTTTCGGTGCACTCACAGGCAGTGTTTGAGCGGCTGCGCAGGTTTTTCACACTTGATTTCACCGACAGGAACACTGGATCCCACCCTGGTCTACAGAGAGAAGAGCCTGTAAAGATAGACATGCAGGACGAGAATGAGCAGGGCCTTCCAACCCGGCTTCCGGGCAGGCCAGACCTTCTAATGCTGGCAGCACTCTTGTACCGCAGTAGTGATGAAGAGGTTGACGAGAAAGCGAGCGAAAAACTTATGTCATACGCACCAGTAGATTCCTCTCTACCAGTATCAATGACCGATAACAGTTTCGACCTGTCCCCGGAAGAACAGCGCTATATCGACTTCATTCTGCCCGCGTGTACAACGGTACTCACATTCCTCGAAAACAGCCTTGAGTCCGAGATAGTCACAGACCGAAGGATAAAAACGCTTATTCAGGAGACCTCGCTGTACTACACACAGCAGATCGACCTGGGCGCCGACACCACCGATGACCTCCTTTGGCTGCTGTATGCCGAAAGCCGGTTGAAGGAAGACCAGGCGAAAATCAATACGGTGTTTAACCTGGCTAACAAGATTGCCGACATCAAAGCCCGAAATCCCAAGCTCACCGAACCAAAAATTATCGATGGTGATAAGATTATCGAAATTGGAACGCGTAAGGGTATCGAGTGGAATAAAGAAAATAAAAAGCAGATAGGCACTATTAAAAAAGATATCAAGAAACGAGTGGAAAAACAGGAATTACAGAACAGTGAGGAAGTAGTACGGTGGTTAGAGAATAATATAGAGACTTTTTTCAAATAGACCTTTTGTGATTCCTTTCGAACCCTACTTGTCGAGCATTTCAACGATGTGAAGCACCTGCTCGGCACAGTGTTCGGCATTGTAGCGGTAGCGGTACTGCTTCTGTTGCAGGGCTGTGTAGGCCCCCTCCAGAAGTTCGCCGGTTGCCTCAATCAGATCATCCTGGTTGTGGGCTTGCCGCCGCCTTCCATCGTAGAAATGCACCTGCCGCCAGTCGTACTCCAACATGTGTTCACTGGTAATCCACCCGTTGCCGGATTCATCGAGTCGGAGGTAACGGATGTAGATGATAGCCTGCTGCCGAGGTTCGAACCGGGCAATTCGTAGGTTGATCCTACGGCTATGGCCCTGGTCTTCCTCAAACAGGTAGTTGCGTTCGGCGAAGTGTCCGGTCAAAAAGACCTTCCGCAGATGCGTAACAAACAGGTGGACCTGAACTGCACTCAGCCGGATTTCAAGGGGAATCTCAAAGGACATATCGTAAAACTGAATCTGTTCTTCATAGTGGTTGGTCCCAGCGGAGGCCAAGGCGGGAACCATACTGAGGAGGGTAACCAGGATTGCCAATAACACCACACTCCGCGGACAGGTATGGATTCTGCGATTCTTCAGAAACATATGATCTCTCCTTACTACCCATCTGAGGTGGTCGGAAGCTCGCATACAGAGGGGCATGCAGCCCCGGGCGCCATACTGGTTGGACCCGGGGCCAACGCACCGGAACTTAGGCCAAGATACCGCGAGGAGTGGTGAGGGTATCCTCATTCTCCTTGGTCGGTTCGACCTCGCCGCCCTGATTAGAGATTTTCACACCATCACCATGTAAGAGTTTCTCTCTAATTTTCTTGCGGCGGTCGTGTTCGCTCATTGCTTGGTTTTGTGTACCCATACGTAATCCCTCCTAGTTAATGTTAATTGTTTTAAGAATTTTTTGTTATTTTTTCGACTGCCGATGGCGGCAGAAAACCGGTCAGGGTCATGCCGCCACTCTGATCGAAGCGCAGTTCCCCGGAAGCCCGGCTCTGGTTTTGCTGAGCATAGCGCCGGTACACTTCGTTGTGACAGATAATCTGCTGGTTTCCCGAACCGGTTAGAGGATGGGTTGGAGGCTGATCCTGCACATACGGACCGGCCACTATCAGGTCGGAGAGCGTATATAAGTCCCACACCGCCGTATCTTGCATCTCATGAATTGTCTGCACTGTGTAACCGGTAAAGGTCACCACCGTGAGTCCTGATTTTTTTACCCGTTGCACCAGTCTCAGCAGCGGAGAGGCCTGCAGAAGCGGCTCGCCTCCGGTGAGGGTAATTCCCTCAATTGGTCCGGCCTCTATAATATACTGCTCCAACTCCGCCACTGTAGCCGACTGTCCACCATTCATATCCCAAGTGGATCGGTTGGCACAGCCCGGACACCGTGAGTGACAGCCCTGCACCCAGATCACTGTCCGCCGGCCGGGACCGTTCACGTACGAATGTGGCATGAGAGCTTGAATTTGCAGTGCAGGTGTGTGGTTATCACTGCATGGCTGCATATGCGCCTCCCTTCTTCCATAACTTCCACAGCCCCTTCACCAGTTCATGGTGTGAGCCGGTCTCCAGCATCTTCATCCCGTCCGTGCGCAGCAGGTACCATGCACCGTCCCACTTAAGACAGTACTCGGTTCGGCTGTTGCGCACCACTGCTCCGGCCCGCCACTCCCGGCGGGTAAAACCCTTTTCACCAATCGCCTTGAGCAGATCGAAGATGCGTACCGATTTCCATCGGCGCCCTCCCGGGCGAAGCTCGTCGGCAGTTGGTCCGGACGCATCGAAACCCAGCGCCACCCGGCGTACCCGGATGCTCTTTTTCAATACCTGCCCGTCCAGAGGCGATCCACACTGCCCACACTCACTACCAGAGCTCTGCTGACGGCCACACAGCGGGCAGCGTATTCCTTTGGTGAACAGGTACTGCTCTTCGCAGGCTTGAACCAGTCGCCCCAGCAGGGGGCGTAATTCATGAACATTGCCTTCATTTTCGATGGCGCTGTCATCCTGAAGGGTTTTGGATATAGTCGGTTCAACAGGCGCTGCCTGCAGGGCCGGAAAAAAGATGTGTTGACCATGAATCTGTTCCAGCCGGCCGCGCACGCTTGCGAGTATCTTCTCTTCGGATGCTAATAAGGCTGCCAGCTGTTCTTCCATGGCAATCACCTCCTGGCATTGGGGAACTCTACAATTCGATTGTTGACGGGATCACTTGACCCGCTTTCAGCTTCTTCGCCACTTATTTCTTGCTCTTCGTCCAATCCATCAGTGAATTCTGACCTTCCGACATCTTTATTATGATCGGATACCCCCGCAGCTAAAGGTTCAGGATCAGATGCTGGAACACATCTGCCCCGTGCCCAGGTACGGCTTCGCTCGAGCTCCTCTCCACGAGTCACACTCAGGGAGATGAGGTCTTTTAGGTTTGCCTCGAGCATCTGTTTATCAGCCTCAACATTACGTGCAATTGCCATATACACGGTATTCACGACTACCTGACGAATTTCCGCGGCGGTGTATCCCCTGCACTGGGCGGCACATCGCTCTGCCAATGGAAGCAGGTGGTACAGCTTGTGTTGCTTTAGGTAAAGTGTAAAAATCTGCGTCCTCTCATAAGGGGTAGGGAGGTCAATAAAAAAGATCTCATCGAAGCGCCCCTTCCGCATAACCTCCGGTGGAATCACCGAAATCTCGTTGCTTGTGGCAATGACAAAGACCTGGGAGCGGTGCTCCTGCAACCAGGTAAGAAAGGTACCGAAGACCCGCGATGCAGTACCACCGTCGGATAAGCCTGCTGACTGCACTCCGGAAAACCCCTTTTCGAACTCGTCAATAAAAAGGAGCGCCGGTTGCATACTTTCAACTATCTTTAGTGCTTTACGCAGGTTGGCCTCGGAAGCACCCACCCTGGAGTGAAACACCCGTCCGAGCTCCAAGCTTATGAGGGGCAGCTTCCACTCCCGGGCACAGGCCTGAGCAATGAAGCTCTTGCCATTCCCCTGTACCCCGGTCAGCAGCACCCCTTTCGGCAAGGGCAGCCGGTAGGACTGGCGAGTGCTGGCATCGAGAAACACCGTTTTCCGGTCGGTCAACCATCTCTTCAGACGTTGGAGCCCTCCGATCTGTGCAAACGAGGGGCATTGACGCCAATCCTTGATTTCGATCACACTCTCGTGGGAAAGACGGTCTGTCTTCTGTCGCAATACTTCTTCGGGGTCGATTCGGCCATGCTTCAGTACCGAATAGGCCAACACATCGTCGATTTGATTCAGGGTCAGCCCTTTGAGATGCTGAATAGTGCGCAGCAATTCCCGGCGCCGGGCAAACCCGGAGGTAATGATGCCGGACTGCACCATATAATCTACGCTCTGGGTCAAATAGGCATAAATTTCCCGCGAGCCGGGCAAACCGGCATGATAGACAACCAGCTCTTTTGCTAACTCTTCCGGTACCGTCATCTCGGGGCAGATAAATACGATACTCTTGCTTCCGTTCCGGCGGGCTGCATCTGAAAATCCGAGCAATAGCCGGATTACGTTCGGGTTCTCAATGTAATGCTGAAAATCGTGCAGTAGGTAGATACCCTTGGGGGAATCATCATCGCAGATGTGTTCTAACATGTTCACCGGAGCAGACTGGGAATTTCTTCCGGAGCCTATCAGTCCTTCGGCAGTGTTCCAGCGATGTACTTGTTCGGGATATGCCTGACGAATCAGCTCGGTGTACCGGGCTTCTTCGAAGGTTTGAATCCATACCAAAGGCGTATGTGCTTTCAGGTAGTAACGCAATTCATCCGGTAACATTGAGAACCTCCTTATAGGTAACCAACGGCAGGGCCGCCTTCAAGCGCTTTATTCCTTCATAGGCTTCAAATAACTGTTGCATATGCTCACTGTCACAGCGCCCTCTCAACTTCTGTCGAAAGAATCCTTCTCCATAAACCACTGGTACCGCCAACACCTCCGCAGCCGGCACCTCTTCCAGAGCTACATCAGAATCGCCTATGGAAGGAAAGAGCCGGTCAAGCAGCTCGGCAACCTGCCGGCGCATGGCGGTCTTCACCTCCTGGATGGAAGCTTGTACAAAACGGTCCCCCGTTTCTCTTTGCACCTGCTGGAGCACGACCCAGGCCGCCGCCGGCCGGCGAACCGCAAAGTAGAAATCAGCCAGGTGTTGTAATCCAACTGTATCCAGCTCATACTGGATCGATATCTCCCCAATCTCTCGATCAAAGGATCGTGCCTGTCCGTTCTCTTGCCGGGGAGTTTGGGTATCCAGCAGTTTCATTCCACAAAACCCGGAGCGCCGAAGTTCGATCTGCAGCCCCTCTACCAACGAAAGGTACAGGGAGTGTTCCATCGGGTTGTTCCCGGCCGCCTGCCACCGATCGGCTTCGGCAAGCACCTGGTGGTAGAGCCCCGCATCGAATATGCGGATACCGGTATAATGCTGGAGCCCTCTATCGCGGCTCCAGAGGTCGGCCTGCAGCTTCAACACCTCAAACCGATTGGTATGCACACTCCGGTAGTGCAGTGGCGTGCACACGCCCTGCCCGTGCTGATTGTTACAGAGGAGGAAGTGTCGCGGGGCCGTCACCCTCAACCTCCTCCCCACTCCGTATCAATCTCGGTGTTTTGTGAGCTGCGAATATGTTCGTGATGGTAATAGGAATCCTTCTTCTCCTCCGACTCAACGCTGCCGAGCTGTTCTATCAACGGGGCAACGATCTCTTCACACTGACTTCCCCGGGTTCCCTGCACGTCGATGTCAACATTACCGTACTTATCGATTGCAACCTTTACCGTTTTCATATGTGCATCTCCTTATCTCACTTTCCAACGCTACACTGCCAAGTGCAGGTAGATCGTACCATCTTCTTCGTAGGTCTTGACCGGGTTCCAGCCTTCCCGCCGGGCGGTGTCCAATACCTCTTCCACCGCGTAGTTCTGTTTAAGCTGGTCAAGCCGGGTGTGCAGCTGCTGCTTGACGGTATCAATTTGTCCAGGGTCATCCGTTTCTTCTGAAAAGGCTACCAGAGTGTACTTCTCCTCTTGCTGATATAGATTGCAGAGGGCTTCCCCGGATGCGGTATGGACGGTTCCCACATAGGTTCCACGATCCCGGTTCTGCAGCATTCGCTGAAAGGCAACTCGCTTACTGATGTGCAGCTCCATTTTTTCCAGCATCCGCTGTAATACCGAGTAGTTCCTTATCTCTGTTTTTACTGTGACTACCATGCTCATACATAATCTCCTTGTACTGTGTGTCTTTCACACACTGTCTCTCGAGCTTCTCAAAGAGTACCTCCACCTTCGGTCGTTGGCCGCGCCGCAGTTCTTGCCGGTAGAGGTTGATAAACACCGCGAACGAGTAACGGGGAAAGGTACTGACCCAGCTGATGGCAAACTCCTCCGCCGCGCGGCTGCCGTAATCCAGTCCCTCTTGGCTAAAGGCGAATTGGTAGGCTCGGACGAACTCCCGGAAACTCGCCTGCGAACAGGTGCGCCTCCAGCGTTCGGTGAACGCCCGGGCCCCGGGTTCGGATTTGTTCAAACCGCGATAGCTTACCGCAAAATCGAATACGGACCGGAAAGGTACTTTTTCAATCGAAACCGTCTCACCGTATTCGTTGATAATCGTCATATCAAGCACTCCGCACTGATGTGCAGATAGAGCACCTTTCGGAGTATTCCACCTCGAGGGACCGGGTGATTTGCAGGGGATATGCGAATATCTCTACCTGCTCGCCACCAACCTTCGGTTTGTTGGAGTTGCATACCAGGGTGAATTGGTTCAGATCATCGATGAGGCGGGGGGTGTACTCCGGGTTGCTGCGGTTCAGCAAATCTAAGGCAACCTTGATCCCCACGTTGGTTACAAAGTGGATATCCGTAGCAATCCCCGGTTCGAAGTGGGCGTCCCGCAGGTCTTCCTGATTGGTGTAGAAGCGGCGGTTGGCAGTAGTCGCCGGTGTTCCGCTGAGCTCTTGTCCGCGCCCAAAGGCACACTCATAGCAGGGCATCTCACCCGGAATGGTGTAAAAAACCTCGCCGGCGGCGGCCCGTTCCCAAAAGCCGATTGCCAGAAACGGCACCCGGTAGGTTGAGGCCACCGTGTTGGCGTAGATGTTGCCAGCCCGGTTGTCATTGCAGCCAACAATGAGGCTGTGTTCATCGATAAACTCGTCGAACAGCTCCTTCGGCACGTCCTCGAGGATTCCGATGTAGGTCCGGATTTCGGCGTAGGGGTTTATTTGTAAGATGCGGTCTTTCACCGCCTCTACCTTGTAGCGGCCCACATCGGCAATACCGCACTGGTGTCGGCAGATGTTGTGATACTCCATGGTGTCGTTGTCAATCAACAAGAAGCGCCCCACTCCGCTGCGGGCCAAGTCCAGCGCCACCAGACTGCCCACCGAGCCGATGCCGGAAATAGCCACCGAGGTGTGCAGCATTACATCCGTCTCGAGAATGCCTGCGTTGCGGGAAAATATGTTCAGTTTTGCCTCGTACGGCTTGGCAGTACAACGGCGGCCACCAAAACGGAATTCGAGGTTTCCATGCTCGTCACGGCGCGCACTCAGCCGGGGCTCGGATTGGTCAGCGGAGCCGGAGGTTTTGGCATCCGTCGGCAGGATTTCACCCAGGAGTGCAAACTGCGGGTCGGTACGTCGACCATACTCAACGACATTGAAGTGGTGCGACTCGGGGTGAAAGTAGCCGTACAATGGACCGTGAAACCCGTTGCCGTCGAGTTCAGACGGATAGTGTACTGTGGGAATTCGGCGGAGTATTGTTTTATCGCTCATATACCCTCCTTTGTGGATATCCAGCCCGCAGGCTTCTTACCACAACTTCGTAAGCTCGGTTTATCTTGGCGGTCTCTTCGTTGGCCCTTTGGTTAAGCAGGTCGTTGCCTTCGGAAGCGTATTTATCTGGATGATAGTCCTTAATCATCTGCACCCGTGCATCCCGAGCCCGGCGTAAGGCCGTCTGTTGTCCTAGCTGTACCAATTCCGTCCATTCGATTGCCAGTACGCCACAGGCCCACTCAATCTCGGTTTCTGTATCTGCAGCTCGACTGTCCTGCGAAATATGCTCTGAACGCCCTGTACTCTGGCGCCGTTCTGTATTTTCAGCGTGTCCCGTGTGGCGGGTGTGGCGGGTGTGTTCCCTGCGTGTGGCCCGTTCAGCTTGCGCAGCCCGCTCTGCATGCGCGGAGTGATCAGTATCTTCCGCGGGTCCGGGCTCCTCTGCACGACTCGTCGCATTACTCTGGAACTCCTCCTGCTCGACAGTGGCGCCCTCTTCTGCTCTCGTGCCAGCCCCCGGACTGTTGCGGTGTTCACCGGCAGCTGAGTGACCAGTGGCCTGTTCAGATGCGGCCTCGTTAGCCAGTTGCTCCTGGTACACTGCAACCGCCTGATGTATGTACTCCTTCAGTATGCCGCGGCGGTAGGGCAGCTCAATGTGGTCGATCTCGCAGTAGCGCTCTCCATCCTTCTCAAAGAATACTGCCTCAACCCTCCGCGGGTATTCGGCCATCTGCCCCTGGTACTCGAGGCTCACCAGCAGGGTATTCCCTCGAGGGCGAATCGAGTAGGCGTAATCGACCTGAGCATCCAGATACGCATCCATCTCCTCCTCGACCATCGAGAAGGGGATATCGATATCGGAGGTTTGTTCCTTCGGCTTGGAGAACCAGCGGCCAAAGATACCTCCGCGTTCATGTCCGGTGTCTGTCTCTACACTCACGACTTTTTTCCTCCTTTGTGTTAGTTCCTCTTTTTTCTTGAGCCGCATGAAACCGGGCGGGATCTGCTCGTCCCCGATCACCACATCCTCGATTGCCGTGTATGTAAGGCTGCGACTCACGTGGTAAAGGGTGATGCGAAAGTCCGGGTCCAGATTCACGATGCCCGAAATAGCTCCGGCTTCCCGCATATCGGCAAAGCGGCGGTTGGTCACATCATCAGTTGAGGAAAAGGTATCCAGACTTCCCGGGTGTCGATGCCACAAACCGATGATCTCGATCGGCTGCCGGTAAATTCGGTGATACACATGGGCTAAGTGGGTGATATACACATGGTCATACTCAAAGTAGGCCCGCTGCCTTACCACCTGTTGATAACCCGGATCAATTACCTCGAAAATGTACCAGACGCCCTCTTTATTGGTTCCGAGGAGAATACCACCGGTCTCGTTCTCCGGATGAGTGTAGGTTTCGGCAATGATTGCGGCATATGCTTTGGATGAAATGACTACTTTCTGTGGGTCTGTTTCTTGTAATTGCATAGCATCCTCCACCATTAAATCGTATGGCCACTGAACTGCCCTTCGGTAATGTCACCATTCGCCCAGAGCTCGAATGCTGCGATCCACTTAATCGCCCAACCGAGGGCCGCCGCAGCGGTGGTCTGGGTAGTACCGACTTTGAAATCGCTGGGTCGGCTGGTGCAGAGATACACGTGCCCCCGTGAGTCGTGCAAAGTATGCGGTAAATGTCCGTGTTCGTCCTCCAACTCATCTAAGTCGGGCATGATGGAATACACCCGCAGGGAGCCGCCGTAATCGTTATTGTGGGGATGGTTGTGGTCGTACACCACCTGCAGGTACCATTGATGGTTGCCAAGCACCTTTGGTTGAACTGCCCCCTCCCACGCCAGCTTTCCATCATTCAGCTTCGCCAGCTGAAACTGCGGGAAGAAGCGATTCATCGCCCGCTGTTCGTCACTCAACAGTTGTGGATCACGCTCGTACCAGAGATTGTTCATACACACCTCCTGTGATTTGTTGAGGATATTAAGAATTTTTTGTGAAAAGTTAGATTGTATGGTCGTCGAGGCGTATCGCCCTATTCTTTTATGTGCTCGATCTTGATGATACGCTGACCTTGAGAGATGCAGTTCCGAACTGCCCGCCGCACGATTCGCTGCAGCTCACGGAAGTTGCCCTCGCTGTAGTCGTAGGCTTTTATGTGTTCAATGAAAGCCTTACTGACGTGCAACTCCTTGAAGATCCGCAGATGGCGGTTCCGCTCCCGGCCGAGCATCATTTTGATAAAAGGCTTGATTTCATCCCGGCGCTCCCGAATTGGCGGGATATGCAAATGAAGATCGAAGCGCTCATACAGGTCGTTGCGAAACTCACCCCGGGAGATCAGCTCCGGGATGTTGCGGTTAGTGGTGGCGAGAAAGATAAGCGGGGCATACACCGACTGATTCAGATTCTGCAGGTGTACCCGCGAGTCATCAAGATACGATAGAAGCTGCGGCTGCAGTGAAAGATCCATATCGGCAATTTCGTCCAGGACGAACACATTCAGCACGTTTTCCAGTATTCGCCCGGGGATCGACTGGGTCTGGTCCGTGTAGGTGCCTTTAATTGCCCCGAAGAGCTCAGTGCGGATTTGTTCCTTGCTGAGCTGAGAGCAGTTCAGTTTGTCCGGCCGGGACCGCGGGCCGCTGCCTTCAGCCTTGCCGGTGCGTTTGGTAGATGCGGGCCCTTTCGCAGCGCCTCGGTCGCTTTGGTTGAATCCCCGCAGCAGATACTGTTGGAAGTACTCGGCCAGCTGGCTTTTGCCGACCCCGGTCTCACCGGTGAGCAAGATGGAGACGGTGTATACTCCGTCGGTCCGCAACCGCGCTTCGTATTCACTTATACTCTGAAGTGCTGTATGCAGAGTATTTTGCTTTTCTCGGGTATCGACAACCGCATCGGCACGATACAATGTTTCAATAAAGCGTTGATACTCAGCCAAGCTCTCGGGCTGGTCGTATTTGTCACGCAGCTGCTCATACACCACAAACTTCTTCAACTCGTTGTAAATAACCCGCATCTTTCCAAATGAAACTGTCAGCATCTGGGTATCCCGTGGCACTCCGCCCACCGAAAGCCACTCTTCAATGCGCTTGATGTAGCGCTCTTCGCTTCGCCGGTACTCATGATTGATGGTATCTTCGAGAAAGGTCTTGATAGTGGTATCGCTCGATTTCAAAATGATACCGTCCAGCAACACATTTTTTACCCACTCTTCAGTGTCTGCCATATCGAAGGTGAAATAGTACAGCCGACACTTCTTGTAATAATAGAAGTGAAAGTCCGGTATGATTTCAGCTCGATCCACGACGTAGATCCCTTCGTCTTTCACAAATTCCGGTCCCGGCGTCTCGGGTTCGTGCTGCAGCTCGATGTCCTCTTTTAGGCCATGCTCGAATTTGGCGATCTGCTGTACGAATGCGTCGAAATTCTCCTGCGTGAGAATACACTTAATGCCTATCTTTTCTTCAGTCGCTGCCACAGTACCTCCCCGTATCGCTGCAAAAAGGTTTTCATCTTGTCTTTCTTATCGTTCTGCAGGAGCTGTCCTGCGACTGTTTCATACTCAACAGTCGACGCCCCATGGGCGTAACAGGCTGCAAAAAATCGCTTTATCTCGAGCACATACAAGCCCCAACTCGGTTCATGCCCCTTTACTCCTTTTATTCTCTTTTTCACATACAGAGTAAACAGCTCTCCTGTATCGCTGAAGTCGCCTATTGGTTCCAGCTCCCGATAAATTCGCTCCAGTGCCCGCAGGATTTCTTCCTCGCGGGCTTCGAACTTAGACTCCCGCCGGAATTTGTAGATTTCCTTTAGACGAATGACCTGCAGGTTAGGCAGTAACACGAATAAATCGAGCAGATTCTTCTGCACTTCGTTGTATTTATCCCTCTCTATCTGATCATCCAATGGTATCCGCTCTGCCCGTTCCAGGCTCTGCAGACTGATAATCTCGCCCTGGTTTTGGCTGAGGTAGGTTCGGATATCCTCAACGACTTGATCGGCGTATTTACTCTCCCTAAACTGGGTCACCACCCGGATGTCCTCCACGGACCTGGCAATAATATGTGCCATCTGCGGTAGATTGTGGGTAAAAAACTCCTCTCCAACCACCTCAAACTTCGAAGAAGGGCCTGCTGATTCGGCCTCGTCACTGGCATGAGTATAGTCGGTAGTTTCATCATCGGGCATTTCATCCTCATCCTGCTCTTCCGAACCGGAGCCGAGTTCGAACAGTTCATAGAGAAACTCCCCGTCCAACTCAAATCTCGACCCCGGCAGGGCAAATCTTTGCAGCGGGTCTTGTGTTTCTTTCTGTACAGGAATCTGATTTGGTCTTTGATATTGTGCCACGCTACTGCCTTCCTTCTTCGTCAAACTGATCGAACATGAGACGATATTGGTACGATTCGTCTATCGGAACCACCAGCCCTTCTTCAGCCTCGCGGTACAGCTGCCGGATATTGTCCCGGAAAAAGCCAAAAGCCAGGTTGTACAATCCGCCCTTCCACGGCAGAGAGTGGTAATGGAGGGGGTTGAAACTGCCCGGCGCAGTTTTGTCCCGGAGATAAGCCAGAAGCAGCTCGATGAAAACCGGCCGAACTTTTCCGCCATAGATGCAGTAGATAGTGAACGCATGGGCCAACAGCGCGGTTTGCCGGCTCTTAACCTCTGCAGTGGTACTTGCTTCTTGCGCCCCGACAGGTATAGGAGCTGCCTCTCCGGCGACAGTCGCGTTCTTTCCACTGCCACCCGCGAGGGCCCGGGTAAGCTCTCGGCCCACCATGTCCAGCGGTACCAGGTTTTCGCCCTGGAACGATTTCATGGCCAACTGTGTTCCCTGTTCTCCGATAATGCTGGCGGCAATTAAGCCGATACGCTCACCGGCTGTGTACCCATCCGGTTCGAAATGATTGCGGTATCCAAAACAACTAGCCGGTATCCGGTCAGTACCATCAAAGTTCCAGGCTAATGGGCTGGATACCTCGAGGCAGTAATCGGCGGTCTCTCCTCCATACAATTGTGTCACCGCCTCTTCGGGCTGCACCGCCTCTCCTGCAGCATTGCGGTAGCTTCGCAGGCGCAGGAAGCCCAATACATTGGCCCGGAACTGTTCATCGGACTGTTCACCAAGAACTGCCTCCACCGCCTGCCGCAGCTGATCAAGTGTGGATCGGTTTATTTCTACCATACAGGCACTGCGGACCGCGTCGGGACTCTTCGAACTCTCAGTCTCCTGGCCGTCAATCTCCACATCGTAGAGAATCTCGTGGATGCGCCGGTTGAACTCGCCTCCGTCCGGGGTTTTGAGCTTTTTCTCGCCCAAGCCGGCCCGGGCATCATTGGAGAAAAAGGCCAGCTCGCGCGGAGTCAGTCCATCCCGAAGACAGGTCGAAAGGGGAAACTCATGCTTTGTCTCCTCGAGCTTAGCCGCCCAGGTATTACTGGCTCCGTGATGCGCTTCCCCTGCAACCGGCGTCATTAGGTAGATCGCCCCCGAGGCCTGCCGAGTCATTTTTTCAAGGTGGGTTGTTTTTCCCCTGGCACCAGTGGCAATGATCTGCCGCAGGTGATTGACCTGTGTCCGTCGAGTGGCTGCAATCGAACCTGGAACATCCAAGTCTCGGATGGAAACCGTGTATGGCCTATCTCTAGTTATGTATTCGAACAAGGCCTGCACAAACTGCTCCATGAACCGAATATAGCTCTCTCGCTCTTCGAAGCTACGGCGGGCAGCTTCGGCAAAATCTTTTAGATTCTCGTGTTGAGCGCACAGCTCGGCCAGCCACTCCGTTCTCAGCCGCTCAGCCAGCAGACTATATTCCTGGTGGGTGCGCAACAGGTGATAGGCATATGTCAGATCTTGGGAGAGGTGTAGGAAGATCGATCCATCGCCCTCGTGATACAGGTTCTCAACCGGCGTAAAGTGAGCAGCATTCCTGGGAAACAGCTTGTCCGCGGCCATGAACGTCATGGCATCACCGTCGAAATCGCCGGCCACCATTGAACAGATCAGCGGGTTCACTTTAACCACATATTTATCCGCATATCGATCATTGACCGAGAACTGCTGAATATTGTACTTAAAAAGGCTCGGATAACGGATCATCAAGCTCTGCCGGGCACCGCCGTATTCCTCGGCGTAGATAGACGGGAGGCTCACCTCATGCAGTGCAAGTTTCGGCTCGGGCACCATCACTGCCCGGCCGGCCGAGCTCACCCGACGTCCAAGCAGTTGGGTCCTCAATAATCCGCGCTTTCCGGAAATCAGCCCGGACACCAGCTTATAGCCCCAGTCTTCACCTTTGCGGCTCACCAGCGGATAAAAACGGTTCTCCCGGTTACCGGCGGTGAGCACACGATAGTACACAGTCTCAGACAAGGAATCGTGCAGGCTCTTATTTAGGTTTGACAACAGGTAGCCGCCCGGCAACACCAGCAGTGCCGGCATACCTTCCAAGTACGACACCAGGGTTTCACCAGCAGCCTCCGGGCGCTGGCTGAGCTGCACATACCCGGGAGCCGTCGTTTCTTTGCCAGCGGAAACATGTTTTTGGAACTCAGAAATCGTTCTCAGCTGCTGCATCTGCGTTCCAAAGTACTTCTTCAGTTCATCGAGTTGATCGATCCGCCGGAATCGGAAGTGGGTAATCCGGTCGGTCTTGCGCAAGCGCTCTTCTTGGTAGAAGGGAATGAACTCACTGCCGTTCTTAGACACCTCCAATTGAAGATGAAGCAGCAAAAGATACCATCCAAGGGTCTTCACCACCGGAGAAAGCAGAAGCCTCTCCTCGTAGGCGTAGCGCTGCAACAGCTGCTGCGTCAACGCGTAGGCCGAATGGGCCTGCAGCCCCCAGAGCTCCATCTCCCCAAAGCGCATTCCCCCCAGATTCCGCTTGCCTTTCACGTAATACCCAAGATAAGAGTTACGTGGTCTAGTGTTAAAGTAGACCTTATCCTCGGCACAGTGATCGAGCTTGAGAAAGTACTGGTAACCGTGTGTAGCAGGAAAGGCCATCCCCCCACGGTACTCGGCAATGCCGGTTGGTTTGAAATCTTCGGCACTGTACTCGTAGAACAGGGGCAGAACTCGGGCATTGTCCTTCCGATATCCAACCTCCATCAGCTGCCCGATATTCATCCTCGACACCACGCTCATCGGGTTGATCAGCACCTCCACCCTTTTCCTTGCGCCGAAGAATGGCATCTCTTTCTCCGGTACAATTTTGGTAATTACCCCCTTATTTGCATGCCGCCCGATAATTTTGTCCCCGACTTCCGCCGGGCGTTCTTCCTCGAAGCGGATGCCGAAGTGAAACTGCTCCACTGCCGGTACTATAAAGGTATACTCTTGCTCGGGAATCGCCATGCCGATATGCTCGGGTAACTTCACCACCGCAGTAGGCCGAAAATTGCTCTTGTTCCGGGGTCTGCACCTCAGGCGGCTCTCACGCAGGTCGAAGTGAAACCCAGGATACCGCCGGCGCAGGACGGTCAGCAGCTCAGCCCTGCGCTCCTCGTCATCGATCGCGAGGGTGAACTGCCGGTGCTCGGGTGAGCAGATCAACCGGTCTCCCCGACATACCGAGAATTCTATGATGCTGGTGTGTATACTGGTAAGCTTGGCAGCAGCTGTCTCCGATATTACGATACCGTCTTCGAAGTTATACCCGTAATAGGGCAGATATGCAGTCAGTAAGTTTACCCCGTATTCGTGGCCGTGGTAGAAAGATTGCATGTGCTCTTTAAAGCGGTGGGAATCGGCGGTACTCACCACCGGCTCTTCGCCGTCCTTGAGCGGCAGAGCCTGCTTGTAGTTCTTTACCGCCATCAGCAAGCGAGAGGCATCATTGTGGTTGATGAAGGGAATCAGCCGGAACACGGCGGAGAAACCGTCGCCTGCATCCTCCAACCGAATCTGCATGTCATTGCTCCCCCTGGCCTGAGAACCCGGCTCCTGCCCGTCCGCCCCCGCTTCAAAGCCGTTGTCCGGGTAGAAGTAGTCCGCAGACAGGACCTGCTCAGCGGCAATCGGCTGAAAGTGATAGCCCTGCTCAACAATATCGTCGATGCTCAGTTCATGCGAACTGCCGTTTACAATAAAGCGATTCCACAGCACATCATCGCGATAGAGTGCCCCGGATGCCTTTTCCTGAACCAATCCGATGCGCTCCGATTCGGGAGTCTGGTAGGGGGCGATAAAACCCCAATAAGAGGGATGAAACATGCGGCGGGCGTACATTTTAGCCCCCTGCGGAGGCCCGTACTCGCCGAAAACGGTGAGCTTATTCCGGATGTGATAGGAATAGAAGGGATTTTTTTCATTGCTTATATAGGCCCGCAGCCGGTTGAGAGTGTTGGTGGGGTTGTAGAGCAGAGTCCTCTGTGCCTTGGAGTGACTTGGGCCGCCTTCTCTGTCACCTATCTGCCCGGCAGTAACGGGAATCTGCAGCCCATCAAAGGCAAATGCGATAATCGCAGTTTTGATCACCCGATCAAACCCGAGAAATGATTTGGTGTAGAGGTTGTTCGGATGGGAGAGGTAGGCCAGAAACTGTGAAAGCTCCGGCGTATGGCTCGTGGATTCGGACGGGAGAGCCCCCCCATCTAACAGACTGTGCACGAACTCGTAATCCTCGTGGTAAAAGAAGTCATCATCATGTTGCCGTGGCACGCCGGACATATAGTACAGATGGTGAAGTCTACGCCGACCCACCGTCCCGAGATAGGTCTGAAACGCGGGAGTCCCGGTCTTCAGATGCGTCCAAAGTCGATCGTTCAGCAGGTCGAAACGTGTGTAGGAAAAGAAGTGCCATCGCCCTGAACGACACACCAATCCCGGTCCATCGACCATCTGCAATGGAAAGAGAAATGGACGAATGCTCTTTAACTGAGTATCCTTCGAGCTCCCCCCTCCCCCCGAGCCCAAGCCATTTTGTGAGCTCTTCATTAGGCCTGATCCAGCTGCAGTGCCGGCACTACCCAGCGAAAAGACAAAACTGAAAAACGCTTCTACCTCAGAATCGTATAAAAATTGAACCTTGAGCTGCGCCCCCGAATCTTTACGGGTTGCTAAAACTCGGTGCAGCATTGCACCCTTCGCCGGAGGCTGGTAGTCAAGCTGTACACGCTCTCCTATCGTCGAGTTGTGTTCCAGAGTTGTCAATCCGGCATCGAGATGCGACAAAATGTCGCGGACAATAAACCGATAAGCCATATTGTGGGTGCCTTTCTGAGGTGGTCGGAAGATTACAGAATTTGCGGAAGCCCAACTACTCCAGCCGCAGATGCTAAGAACTATTCGCTACGTTCTCGCTGCCAAAGCTGTCGTAATACTTTTCTTCAAGCTTTCGACCACATATTTTTTTATTATCATAGTACATAGGCTCCGGATTTCAAAGCAGAAAAATTGCCTTGTTCAATGGACGAACTCCTACCGCTTACAAGACGGCATGCAAAGAACCTCCCCACCCCGCATTGGCAGCCTGCCACCGTATCTGTTGAAACACTGCTTCTGCATTTTTGATGCTAAACAGGCTGTAGACCGGGATACTGCGGGGCAATGTTCGGGTTCGCTCGCTGCCGATGAAAAAGTGGAACAGGCCGCTGCGGATACTCTCATACCCCAGGTTCATTCCAGAAGTGGGAATCAGGATGACGGTACCGCAGCTGAAGAGTCTTTCAGCCCAGGTGGTTTTGAGGTACATGTGGGAGATGTGCTGAAATCGGTAGAACATCTCGGAATGGGAGAACCGTGAGCGCCTGCCGACCACCACCCCGTCGCTCTCGATCCGGTAGTAGATCTCACGCCGGCGCAACTCCACCAAGAGGAATCCGCCCAGTGCGGTCAGCCCGCTTCCCCACAGTAAGGCCAGGCGTACTGCTTCGAAGGAGACTAGCCAAACACTCACAGCAAGAGTGTACAGAGCCAACACTACCATCACTCGAAACCAGGCCGCCGAAACCTTTTTAAAACTAAACAGAGCCCCTCCGGATAAATACACCAGCAAGTAGAGCACGCAGTACAGCCAGGTTCTCGAATGATCAGCCACACCCAGCTTGGCTAAAAGCGAGGACAACCAACTCCACCCGGCAACCACCGGCACAAGAATCGTACCAATATACTGAATCACAAAGGGCACGGCAAAGAGTAGGAGCCAGAAAATGTACTCATCAAGGAACGCCACCGGGTGTGGATGAAGGTTAGTTTCTGTTTTCATCTCTTTCTCCTTTTTGAAATAGGGTTTCGATGTATGGCTTACTCCACTACGTTGACCTTTTTAATATCAAATTTCTCTCCATCACCCGTGTATTCAACCCATAGATTTATCCACTTACCCAAATACTGATGCCCATTATCCAGTTCAATCGGAATGTTCCGTCCGGCATAATTGATCTTGTAGGGATACGGGGAACCCGGGTAACGTACCAGTTCACCACTGATTACGCCCTTCGTTCCGGCGAGAACACCGTCTTTTCGACGCTGCTCATCAAGACTCTGGTCATCCGCCGCCAAATTGCGCTCTACAGGAGTTTCCTGCTCATGGTCCCGCTCATTGTGAGCACTCTTGTAACCACTCCCGAACGAAGCTAACCCCATCAGCAGCATCGCAACCACGGCGATGGTCAGTATTCGGCGGGAGGATTCATCGAGCTCGATGCCGCCACCTCCACGGGTGATCCGATAGTCCCCCGGTCCAGGCCGGTAAGGTCGGCTGTTGGACCGCACCGTCGAACCCGGCCCCCGTCTGTGGACCTGACCATTGTTGTCGATGTAGGTTTCGTTTTGATTGTGAGGATTATTCATTTCAACGCCTCCCCTCGGTGTAGTTGCGTTCGGCTACCTCCCGTACGTATCCATAGAGCAGCACCACGAAAAAGGTAATGATGATCAGCTCGAGAGTTCCCCTGTCAATCTCCAGCACGAACCAATTTTTCAGAGACTCCGCCAGGCGGGTAATGAGTGCACTAAGAAATGGAAGATAACTGCGAAACGCCTCGGAGATAATAGTCGACAGCAGTACCCCCAGAAGAAAAGAGAATCCATGATGTGTGTGATGTCGCATTGAACTTCCCCCTTATTTTTACTCATCGAACCACGTATAGATATAATTCAGTAGGCTCTGTTCTGACTGAAACTCGATAATCTTGGATTTAGAATCTTCCAAATCACACCTCCATATGATCCCTAAAGAATTAAGAAATTTTTGTGAATTTTAAGCTGTTGGCAAGGGGTTTCAATCAATGGAATCTATGCTCTTTGTAGCGCCTTGCGCATACCAATGGCTTTCTTTATCAACTTTAGACGGAATTACTCCTTCCTTTTTCCTTCGCGGTGCAAAGACGACAGGTACATCTCAGCCTGCTGTAGAAGGGTAGTGACTCCCCTCAGATGGCGTTCGCCCTTAAACGTATTCACCATTGATTCGGGAGTGCGGGGATGCCGCGACAGGGCAAAGCGCACAACTCTGGCCACCCCCTGCGGCAACTCCGCCGCGATAGAGCGGAAGACCTTTC
This sequence comes from Spirochaetales bacterium, assembly GCA_021767325.1. Next base: position 12,741 of record JAASTM010000001.1, on the reverse strand, counting down.
CTCGCTCCGGCCCCGACTCCGGTGGCTCTCCGTATACATCGATAACCCGCTCCCGAATCCGCTCAATCCGGCACTCAAACTCCAGTTGCTCGAAGGCTGGGAAAAAGTGATCAAGTGCAGCTTGCAACGGTGGCATTGGCGAATCTTGCTTCAGTAGGTCTTTGATTGTCGAAAATGACATCTGCCACGGATCAGCTTCTGCATACTGCTGCTTGAGCCAGGCCTGCCGGGCTTCATGCACATAGTTCCGCAGTACCGGCACCTGTACAATCCTCCCCTCTTCAACAATCACCGCCGTTAGCTGTCCGCCCTGTACTGCCCCGGTATCCAAGGCATACAGCCCGCCTGGTACCAGTTCTACTCGATCATAACCGATATGCCCTATGCAGATTGAAGTGTCCTGGTGAGAGTGCCGGACCCACTGACGGTACCATCTTGGCACCCCGTCATCATCAAGGGGTATTACCACCCCCGGCCCGCCGACCGCCGTCGCGTAACGGAGGTCTTGTCTGCCGATGTCTGCCGTCGGGTCAAAACGGGCATGAGTAACAATCACCATCGGTGTTTCGATCACCGCCGGCAGACTGCCGAGATACTCCAATAGCCCCTCTTTTTCGGCTTCCGGTGCCCGGGCGAGAGTCTGCAACTGGCTCCAGGCCGGCTGAGACGATCCTTTCACCGTACGCACCACGCGCCGCTCATGATTCCCCATGACCGACCAGGCGTTGGGAGTTTCTCTGAAGAACCGCACCACCTCCCAGGAAGCCGGTCCGCGGTCAACTAAGTCACCCACCGCGATGAGTGCATCCCGTGAAGTGAATCCGACCTTTTCCAACAGCTGCTGGAACTCATCAAAACAGCCGTGAATGTCACCCACGACTATGGTGCGATCGAAATTGTTGTTGAGTTTCATGTACACATTTTCTTGCATGGTGTCCTCCTGCATATACTTGTGCGAATATCCTGTGTGGTCAGAAGCTTGCAGAATTTGTACTTGTCCGGGGCGCCATTCAATTCTAAGATACAGGGTAGTATGCTAAATGATGATTTCAAAACTCCTCCACCGCGGAAAAAAGCCAATCGCAAACGTCCCTTCAAGAACAGAGAAAAACGCCTTGGGGCTCGGGAGATTGTCCGGCGAACCGAATGGCTTACGTATCCCCTGTTCTATTGGCCGGGAGAGGGGTGGGCTGCGCAGACCGACTCGGAATCAACCTACCACGATGTAGGCACCGCCAGCCAACTGGTGCCCTCAAAAACATATACTCCGATTTTTCAGCTGATCCTTCAGCGGATGCACGGTTTGCAGCCCGGACTCTATGCACTGCACGTGGTCGATTCGATCACCGATCCCGATACAGAGTCGTTCAACCCACAGATACCCACGGTAATTCCGGTGTCGAAGCGACGACTGGCTCGCACCAACTACGCCTTTGAGGCCGCCGGTAAATACCCCAAGGCGCTGCCCAGGGTAGTGGGAGACGTACAGGCCTACCACGATTGGGTGTTGGAACGGCTGCATATCATCGGTACGGCGATACGTTCCGCCGAAGAATTACTACACGACCCCGACAATCTCACAGCGCTACTCCGAGTACAAGAGGCGGCCTTCGGGATATACCCGGAGCAGGGTGCTGCGATGAGCCCTGCCACCCTCGGCGAGATTGCTGGTGAAGCAAATACGAAGGATTCATCCGTCGCACCCGACCGCCAACCTTCCGCGCCGGTATCCGAGGCCCCGACAAGTGGATTGCGGGCAGCGATAATCCTGGCCGGCCAGCAAAGCCTCTCGCTTACCTTTCCGCCCACACTAAAGCGGTGGCAGAACCTGGGGCGGACCTGTAAAGCCTGGCCCGTCGAGCTGTTGGCCACATTGAACGACGAAGAAGCCCTGCAGTTACTCACAGCGGCCCGCGCAGAATCCCGCCTCAATTCCAGGTTCGCCACCCGGCTCTTCTATGAGTTCCGACTACTGCAGTACGCCGGTGCTTCCTCAGAGACAGAGCGCTCGAAACAACTGCAGGAGTTTATCCATGTCTTCGGCGGCCTCGTCAACATCCTCGAACAACTTGGCAGCGAACCGGAGCGGCGTAAATTGGAGTTCTACCAACTCCTCCGGCAAGCCTTCGACACTGTCTGTCCACACGAGCTTGAGATTGTAGATACCCCTGGCCCGAAGCTTGCACATACGGTAGACACAAGATCAGTCGAACGCGCTATTCAAACAGAAGTCTTTCACCGTACCTTTCCCGATTATCAGAGCATGGGTGTTGAGGAAAAGGATATTCATCAAAGTGGTATCACCCACGCCGCCCGCTGGCACACTGGATACTCACGAGAAATCACTTTCTGGAAATATATGTCCGACCGGTTGAATGTGCTGCCTCTGGCGCAGGTCAAACAAGAGGTGCTGAACAAGATCGAGTCCTGCATCGAGGCAAAATGGCAGAATCCTGCATATCGATGGTTAGACCTGCTAGCCGGAATTACCGGGCGATTGACGACAGTTCTGTCCCCATACGAGGTTCACCGCTTTCTGTCTGACTGGACAGAGATTCTCCACGACAGGATCCCGGTAGGGCCACACCAGGACATCCCTTCACAAACGACCTGCGGAGTGCTTTTCTCCGGCAAGAAAATCGCAAAAGGAGATGTGAACGGAATCCGGCACATCCTCAGTCTGCTGACTGAGTTCGGCCACCGCTTTATTTTCCCCACCCTTGAAGGGTTCTCCTTCAAGCAGATTACCCATAACCCCCTCTTTCTGGCAGCCGGCACCTCCGGCAACCTGCATGATGATGAATTCCGGGATTATGTGAACTCGGTTTTCGAGTTCGACCTCGAAGCGGCTATCGAGTCCTGTCACTACCGGTTACGTCCGGGAGGCGATGCCGATGGTTTCGTGCGGTTGATTGATTTCTTCCGCGCCCTTGATTCCATCGAAACCATGCAGACCAACATGGCAAAAATGCGGTTTGTCGAGCTGCTGATGTATGATGAGCTTCCGCTTCCCCAGTTCATCACCCAGTGGCTGAATTCATCCGGTGATAAAGACGCCGACACCTGGGAATTGCTGACCGCGGTGTTGAGTGACGTCTCTCACGAACTGTTCGACAGCGAAGATAATGCATCTGGTGGACATGACAGGTCTGAGCGCTATCGCTTTTTAAAGCAGCACCTGTGGATATTGGATGCAATTGTATCTGTACTTCAGAGCTATGAAGCCATTCTTGCTCAGGGGAACTGCAAGGGATGGCGTCACACGTGTAACTTTTCAGATGAGGTCGCACCCTTGATAAAAATTCTGTTTCACAACCGCCATCTCGGTTCCGTTACCCTGCGCCTCGTCTCCCGTCACATCACCACCAACATTTTGTCTATGCTGGATAAAGAAGATGAAGGCGAAACAAAGCTACCAACAGATGGGCTGGATATTCGCACGCCCCCCTCTACTTTCATCGATAACTTGGAAGACCACAAGATTCTACTCTGCAGTCGCCTCGCCGATGGAGATGCGGAGGCGCTGGTCAATCTCCTGTATTCTATCCAGCACAGTTCGGCACTTCGGTATGTTCCCTTTGATGCCGGGTTTGATTTCCTCTCTCAGTTCCCCCCCATTACGGAACTACTGAAGGCGTTGGCCCAGCGGCCGGAGATGTTCGACCGGTTGTGGTACCTGGTCCGCAAGACATTCTTCCTGCACCGTCTTCAACTGCACCGGGTGTTCGCCTCCACCCAGATGCCAGCTTGGCACCACCCGCAGCTCTCCCAATATCCCGACACTCCCCAAGAGGGGTTCCCGTCGCCGGATGCACAAGAGAAGATCAACCGGTTGTACACCTATTCGCTAATGAGCGAGCGGGAGGGGAAACTACCCAAGGCGGTCCGTAAGATCATCGCAATGCCCCAGGCAATTCGGAAGGAGCAGCAGGCCCTGCAAACGCGCCAGGCAAAGCATGCACTGACCCAGTCGGCGGAGAAGCGGTTGCAGAAAGTAACGGCGCTCCTGCATGACCCCGCGGAGCTGCAGCAGAGCCTTTCAGAACAACTCGATGCGGAATACGAGAAGCAGCTGTTGCTGTTGAAAACCGAGGCCCTTGCACACATCCTGGACCGCTTTCTCGAAAGCTACTGGTACCCGATCATCGGAAGTCGAAAGAAGGTGTTTCGCAACCCCGACTGGGATAATGCCTTTTACCTGTACTTCACCACGGATAAAAACAAGCGGCCCTTAAGGCGACTGCTACAAGCCCTGGCACAGGAGGATCCCCAGTGGCCCCGGCAGCACCCGAGCAATCAACAGTTTCTGGATGAATTCGCCCGGCACGGGGCTGATCCCGCCGAGTGGCTTGCACCGGTGGCGTGGAAGGTCACTATTCACGGCCGTCCCTACCACCTGTATATCGAACCTGACCCGCTGAAGATCTTGCAAATGGGCAATTACTTCGACACCTGCCTTAGTACGGGAAACTTCAATGCATTCGCGACCATTGCCAACGCAGTGGAAGTGAACAAGCAAGTTATCTACATGCGGGATACCCACGATAATGTGATTGCGCGGAAATTGATCGCAGTAGTCCCTACAGGTTTTCTGGCCTGTTTCAACACCTATGTCTCTGACCCCAAGCTCTACTCCGTGATTAAAAACTACACGGATCTCATGTGCATGGACATTGCCAAACGCTCCGGACTCGGCCTACTAAAGCAAAAGGACGAGGACAGGTTCTTTGAGGATGACGGCGAAGAGTTTAAAGTCTTCTGCGCCTGGTACTTTGATGGTTTAGAAGAGATTGATTGGTGGATGGTAAAACTCGGTGAGCCGGGTTATGATCTCGCACGGTTGGAACAAGAAATACAAGAAAGAGAGAATGCAGCTGAGTTCGAGGCGGTGTCTCCGCAATACTCCCCCGAACTTCGAGCCCGACTGTGGATTGAGACCGTCACTAATTTCCGGGACCACGGCAAAGATTCGCTTATCACAGTGGCCGCCCCCCCGCATCTGAAGCCCTCCTCAGTAGTTGCGAAATGGAGCAACTCATGGGCATGATCAGCGCCGCCCACGGGCGAATGAAGATGGTCCTTGTACCCGGCGGCTGTTTCACGATGGGCAGCCGGGAGCAGGCCCCCGATACCGCCGACGAACAACCGCCTCACCCGGTACAGGTCGACTCGTTTTACATGGCTGTGTATCCGGTTACCCAAGCGGTGTACCGGGCCCTCATGGGGCCGGAGCTTATAACCTATGCCTGCGACGGCCACAACCAGGCCCCGTATTACTGCGCCAGCTGGTTCGATGCCGTGGAGTTCTGCAACCGCCTTAGCGAATTAGACGGCCTTGAACCAGTCTATACTCTTGCAGAACAAACGGTGGTGTGCCGCTGGCAAGCCAACGGCTACCGCCTGCCAACCGAAGCCGAGTGGGAGTGGTGTTGGGATTGGTACGATGCCGGGTATTATGCCCGAGCCACCGGAGTCAACCCGAAGGGTCCGAAGAACGGCATCCGCAGGGTTGGGCGAGGCGGAGCCTGGGCCTGGGGGCATAGAGAAGCGCGGATCAACAACCGCGAAGACTTCAACCCGACCTGGGGCGGAAACTACATGGGTATCAGATTTGTCCGGAACGCAATTCCTCCCATACCTATTGAGTAAGCTCACGGCCATCAGGGTCAGTTTATCGATCTGCCCCTGTGGTTGTAAATCCAATTGTGTTCCGGCCGTTGTGTTTGAAAGCCTGAAGCTCTTCACACACCGCCAGAAAATCCGCCTGGCGCACCGCAGCCTCCGATTCTAAAGATAATGCCGCCCGGGTAGCTGCCCGGATAATCACATTCTTTATCTCACCCCCGGTAAAAACATATTTCTTGGCCAACTCATCAATATCTACCGATTCATCCAGTGGAAGTTTCGGCGGCAAGAGAATGTGCCACAACCTGCTGCGCAGCTCCTTTGACGGCGCCCGAAACTCGACAACGTAGCGAAGACGACGATGAAAGGCTTGATCAATATTTTCGATAAAGTTGGTGGTGAGAATCGCGAAGGTGTTGTACCGCTCAATCAAACCGAGCAGCACATCAATTTCCACATTCGCATACCGGTCATTAGCAGTACTTACACCGGTACGCGGGGCGAACAGCGCATCAGCCTCATCAAACAGCAGAATGCTGTTATCATCGGCCACCTCCTTGAAAAGGCTTTCCAGGGATTTCTCGGTTTCTCCCACCCACATTGATAGCACATGAGCATAGTTAACTACCTTCAGTGTCTTGCCGGTTTCAAAAGCGATTGCCTCGGCAGTATGGGTCTTGCCAGTACCGGAAGGCCCATGGAAGAGTACCGCGCAGCCGTTATGATCGGGAAACACCTCGTGAAATCCCCACTGCCCCTCCAGCACCTTGCGAGCTTTCTCGTTGTCAATGATCTCTTGGACGTCTTTGACGGTAGACTCGGGTAGAACAACCGAGTCGGTGCCTTTCTGTGGAATCCGTACATCCTGCAGCTGTGTCATAAACAGCTTATTGTGTAACTGTTCCTCAGCACCGTAACAGAGATCTTCCATATTCATTTCGATCTCTCCCCCTTCAGCCCGTGCGGTTGAACAAGAAAGTGCCGAAAACACCGCATTCTTGATCAATCCACCGTTGAGCTCGTACTTGTGGGCCAACCGGTCCAGATCAACTTCATCGGCCAGTCTCACGTTATGCGGCAGATGGAGCTGCCAGATCTCTTTGCGCAGGGCCGGTCCTGGCTCCTGGAAATTGACAATAAGGTTGATCCTCCGCCGAATGGCCTCATCGATTCGGAAAGAGGCGTTGGTCGCAAAAATCACGAGCCCTTCGTGTTTTTCGAGCTCAATCAGGAGATCCTGGATCCGGTCGGTTAACAGCGCCTCAGCCTCGTCGAAGAACAGAACCGCATCATGCATCCGGCTCTCACGAAAGAGTAAGGAGAACATACGCTTGTCCCCGGTTCCGGTAAGGTGGAAGAGGTTGTTCAGGTTGAACTGCAACACCTTCTTGTTCATGGCGTTCGAGATGGCATGGGCACACATAGTCTTACCGGTACCTGAAGGTCCGACGAACAGCATTACCAGGGCATTTCCATATTCCACGATGTTTGAGAAGCTGATCTTTGTCTTTTCCTGCAAAAATCGCGGAAAGGTTTCGATGCGCTGAAGTATCCCTTGCTTTTGTTCCTCCGGCAGAACAACTTGATCGAGGCTGATTCCAGATCTGTACAGAAAGCCTCCTTCAACATAATCAGAGATGTCGAATTGCTCACCGATAAGGTATTCGATCAGGCGATTGTCTATCTGTACGTTGATGTCGTAGATATTGTCATCAATACTGTTGATCTCGAGATAAATGATATTGCTTCTCACAAGCCGTGCGGTTTTGAGAAACGAGCGCTTATAGTGAACCCGTTCCCGGGGGTCTTCCACCAGCAGCAAGAGCAGGTCACCTACGCTCACCATGTTCCGCATGGAGTGGTAATCATTACCGGTGTGGAAGACATTCATCGTCACCAGTACCTTGAGCACATCCTTTTCGAACTCGTTTAGTTTAAGTGTATCCGCCAAGTGCTCCAGCCGGGGGGTGAAACCCAACTCTCGACTCTTCTGCAATCGAACCGTACAGGCGTTTTTCAATCTGCGGCTTCGCTGTTTCAGCTGCATTACTGTACGTTCCTGCTGAGTTCGATCTAATGAGAAGGTATCCTCTGCCTTCTCCCGCGCTGCCAGCATTGACTGTATCCATAAGTATTCGTGAAACAAATACTCGAGATCGTCCGTATACGCAACAAACTCACCAGCAATACTCTCGGCATTGAGCTCACTTTCATTTCTATCGATAGAGGAGTCATCCTCTTCTGCCAGTTCTTCCTGTCTGCCGGCTAAAATCTCCTCAATATCAAGTTCTTCGTAGGCTTCATCAGCAACTGAGCTGTGAGAATTCCGTGTAGTCTCATCTGCATCCAATATGCTCTCCTCATAGCCAAATAGCTGCGCCACCGGCTTATGCACAAAAGAAGCATACTCATCCTCTGGAATTGTATGGTTGGAGAACAGGTTAAACATCGCCCGGTCGAAAAATAGATCCTTCTTATGGAAGGGACGATCCTCATTCAGCGAAGAATCCTCGAATTCGATTATACGGTCGGCAAAAAAGGGGTGCTGCAGAGTCAAGGAGTGCACATAAAAGCGGGGAATATGGACTTTACGTGCGATGTCATCCAGGTCCACCGAAACGCTATCTTCCTCAAAGTAATATAAAAAAGCCAACAAGAACTTCTTATCATTCACATCGTATTCCATTCCACGCCAAGCAATATATTGCTCGACCCGCGGTATAAAGTCGATGTGCTCCAACTTTTTTTGCAGCTCTTTTTCAAAGAAATTTTTAATCTTTTGAGTGAAGTAGTAGTGAAACTGAAATGTATCCGGTTCGGTATAGCTCTCCATAAAGCGTTTGAGCCATTCGTTTTCCGAATAGACATAGTTGTAATAGGCAAACCACATATCCAGATATTCTGAGTCATTCTTCGGAAGCTTATCCCGGAATTGTGCAAGCGGGGATTCCTGTTCTTTCAAGAGTAATTCAAATACCTCATCTGCCTGTTCGTGTGCGTTCATAAATATTTCTCCTCATTAGTGATCGAAAGGTTGCAGACGTTACTTCTGTCTGCTCTAGTTAATCTCAGTGATATAGTCGGATAGATTTATTAATCCAACATCGCCGCAAAGATTATGACTGTCAGCATTAACAGCGGTAAGAATGGCCCTACTATCCATGCGAGCTGGTTAAAGGTATTAAAAATAATATGAGTGGCAATAAAGTGATTTGAAATACAGGCGAAAATTAGAGAACATGGCAGCAGCAATAGGCGCACACAAGCTATAGAAACCCGGTTATCCTGTAGGTTCAGGAGGCTATCGAAAAACAGATATCCACCCATGACCGTGTATAATCCATGGAAGGTGAAGTAGAGCAGTCCGATACCGATCGCATCAAACACGATAGCGAGCAGAGAACCGAGGGTCACATAAAGCTCCCAGTGTTCACCTGCTCCTGGGGTATAGGGCACCTGGCTATAATATAGGTACATAATACTAGGTACAGACAGTATACTTAGAATTGTTAGCAGTTTACCTAACGCATTATCACCCTCCAAACTTATTGGAGAAATAGCTCTTGGTAAAACTGACCTGCTTGAGTATCGTGACCTATAGAGGTCATTCGGTTGCCGCCGATCCTTATCCATAATCTCACCAAACTTATTCACCACAGACATTCTTCTCACCTCCAGCTACATGCTTATCCATTTTGTTTTATTAAGAAGAATATGTTATTTTTACACCTCATTGAATAAAATGAGTATACAATCGGTGAGTCAGTGGTCGTTCAACTGTCTATCGGGAATTACCGACACTCCTGGAAGTAAGCCCCTTTACAAACCGTTCAATCAATACAGGGTTACCTACCAGTAGTGGCGGACTGAGTGCATTTGGGCTGTTCTGCATCGATTTAATAGAGAATAGCTCGGCATCCACAGACCGAATTACGCCTCCGGCTCTCTTTATTAACGGAACCGCTGGGGCGATATCCCATATTTTTACTTGCCCAATAAAAGCGCATAGCGATGCTCCGATTACCGCATAAGCCGCTTCACTCGAGCAGGATCCCAATGAGCGAAGCTTACCATTGAAATCTGTGTTATAGTTCTGGTGAAAATCGGAAGGCACCGTCACAAAGTCTTCTCGTTCTATCAAGTTTTTATCAGGATGAACTTTCAGCATCTCGCCAGACATTTCCGAATGGAGCAACCAATCGAAGGCAGGAAAATAAATGCAACTGAAAGACGGTTGTCCCTTAGAAATCCTGACAATACTAATAGACCATGTTGGAATACCGGCCACGAAGGCTCCGGTCCCGTCGATGGGATCGATAATCCAACATTCATCCGGCACATAATCAAAGGGCACCTCTTCCGACAAAACCGGCACCGCATCAATCTGTGGTAGGTATTTCAATAACGCTTCATGCACATGCATATCGGCCGATGTGATAAACGAGTTATCCGATTTCAAGCTAACCGATACTTCACCACGCCATACATCTCTGATGTGTTGACCAAGGTTCAGGAGTTCCGATCGAATCAATTCCATATAAGGTACTGGATAGTTCATCCGGCTCCGCCTTCTGATGAAAATACTCGTGCCTCCATCCAGGCAAAAAAGGAAAAAAGATGATCGACTGAGGGCAGGACCTCCTTGAACAAAATATAGATGTCCTTGTGCTTAGCTTTATTATAAAGTTTCCGGATTTCATCGAGCCCCGATTCGAGTTCTTGATCTATTACACCCGCTTCGAATAAACGGCTCACTGCAGAAAAAAACTGTCGGTATTCGATGTTCTCATAGATAGTGAGTTTACGCAGGTACTTTTCGGTGATCTGCCCCACGTTTCCCGCCAAAACTCGACCGGTTGCATCTAGAGCTGATGAAAGAATACAGATTTCGTCATCGGCAAAGCGCTGTGAATACTGCTGGACTACCGATCTCAGACGCTCCTTTACGTTGCTGTCAAGTTGATCCTTTAACGATAACTTCTGCAGCGACAGTTCGTGAACCCGTTGATCAAAATGTATCCCATCGGGTTTATACCCCCAAAGTGCCAGTGCTCTCAACAAATCGTCACTGACGCGACCATTACGCAGCATATCCTCTATACCGGCCGCATCCATTGTGATATCGATCATTTCGCGCATTGCTCTCACTCCAGCTTCCATACTATGCGGATGCCCAAGGATTCCAGAACCGGCCAAAAACACTACATCACGACTAATTGCATCGATGGTGGCGGGTATAATCGCCGGAGTCACACTTCCTGAAATAATGGGTAGTGAACTTTTAAGACCGCCCCCCGGGTTCCGCAGGAACTCGAGACTCTTGAGTGTCTCTTGTTTTTTTACATCGAACCTTCCAAATATGGATCCTATATGTACCTCATCAGCCCCCGCCAAGTTCATTAGTTGAGCAAGAACGGAATAGGAAATAGAGTAGTTCAGATTATTTGATAGCAATACGTAGCCGGAACGGTGTGCCTGTATGATAAAATCAGGTGCAATATCCCTCAAAAGTTCAATCACTCCCAATCCCTCGTAGATGCAGTTTACTGTTAAAGCCTGGATGCCCTTCTTCCTAAGTTCATCGATGATCCTAGGTATGTGTCTCTGAGAGACGGTTACATTCGGGTAATAAAGAACTCTTTTGCCGGTTTCATCCTCGACTCGCTTGAGTGCTTCCAGAATTTTATCTACTTTTTGATTAAAGTGACAGTATGAAGTAGAAATCAGCATTTGATCATCACGCACCGCCTGCACCCCGGCAACTCCGCAACGGTACGCAATGTGTGCATATTCTTCAGCCGTCAAACCAAAACGTGGTTTGAGGATCATCTGCAGTATAGGGGCCTTGGGAGTCTGATAGAGATCCCGAATTGCTTCTATTCCATTAGTCGGTCCTCTGAATTGTGTTAATACGCGCTCTGGTAAATAGAGGTCAACAATTCGAATCGACTCGAGTTTCTTGGTGCTGATATTATCACCAGCGACTAATGCAAGTATCTGAGCTATTCCACCGAGTTCGAAATCAAAATTATCTGCCTTGAAAGCGATACTCATATAGGCATAGTTGGAAACATCGTTGATGGTCAACTCGTAAACATAACTTTCATAAGATTTTACCCGAGTGAGATAGTTCACCGGTAAATCCGTCCAGGAGTTACCCTTGAGTTCCAACACAAAGTCTTCAATTATCTCCTCTATTCCATGAGGGTTCTTTGGACGAATAAGATAGCGCACAATGATATGATTCGCGTCAAGTTGCCGGCGGGAATAATCGGTGTAGGCAGTATTCATGTGGAGATTCTATCATGAATTATCAAAGCAAAACATGTATTTATTGGAGTACATATTAGTCTGAAGAAGTAGAAGACACAACTTAAAATAACAAAATTTTCTTAAGATAAACAAAACTAAACAAGGAGAATACCTATGAATATCGGTAATGGACCTAATTCTTTCGGTGGAGGACCTCTCGGAGGTCCCGGCCCTCTCTTCGATCATCGCATGGACCCAATTCGCCCTCCAATCCCCGGCGGACCGATCCGTGATTCTAACTTCAATGTGATTGGCAATGTGGATATCACCGGTAACATCACCGATCCCCTCGGTCGCCCAACTTTCGCATCTGTCGATTCATTCGGCAACATCCGCGATTCCTTTGGAGGTTTCTCCAACAAATCGCTTATCGGCGGTCGTATTCAGGATGATTTCAACGGCCGTATCATCAACAACCTTCCCGAACCTTTCAAACCCTTCTAATTAATCTTACTAAATTATCCACCACATCTATTGTTCAGGGCAGGTAAATATACGATTTACCGCCCTGGACTTCACCCACTCAGTACGCCTTAGCAAAAATCGCCCGGTGTGCGGCGGGCTCGCCGCAGCGAATGCATGTTTTTCCGTCCATGTCGCCCTGGTCGAAGGGCAGCACCCGGATGGTGGCTTTGGTGTCCTCTTTTATGGCCAATTCGCAGTCGGCCGAGCCGCACCAGTGGGTCTCCACAAATCCGTTGCCGTCATTGTAGAGGGCCTTGAACTGCTCGTAGTCGTCCATTTGGTGGGTATTCTCCCGCCGCAGCTCGAGTGCCTTTTCATACAGGTCTTTCTGGATTTGTT